>JAMCYS010000163.1 GCA_023473795.1 Chloroflexota bacterium
GGAATGCCCATTTTCATTCTCGGTGGTGGCCCGCCAGGGCAATGGACGATTCTTATGAAAATGGCGGCACCCCGTTGCCATCCCTCCCCTGTCTGTACCTGCCGGCTTGCCTGGGCTATAATCGTTGCCACAGACTGGCGGCCGCGGAGGGAGCATGGACACCATCAGGGTTCTTCTGGCCGAGGACCACGAAATCGTCCGCGAGGGCACGCGCCAGTTGCTGGAACGCGCCGAGCACCTAACCGTCGTCGGCGAGGCGGGCGACGGCGAGGAGGCGGTGCGTCTGGTCGAGTCCCTGCAGCCCGACGTCGTCGTAATGGACGTTCGTATGCCTCGCCTCACGGGCCTGGAAGCAACCAAACTGATCAAGGCCAGGCACCCCCGCCTGCGAGTGCTTATCCTCTCCGCCTACGAGGATGACCAGTACGTCTTCCCGCTGCTGGAGGCGGGCGCCGACGGCTACCTGCTCAAGACCGCCAGCGGTCGCGACCTGGTGCGCGCCATCCGCACGGTGCACGAGGGGCAGAAGGTGCTCGACCCGCACGTCACCGAGAAGGTGCTGAGCCACCTCTCCCCCAAGCAGACCGCCTACCGGTCGCACGACATGGCCGAAGCCCTCACCGAGCGCGAGCTCGAGGTCCTGCGGTCACTGGCCAGCGGCAAGAGCAACAAGGAGATCGCCGACTCTCTGTTCATCAGCACCTATACCGTGCAAGTCCACCTGCGCAACGTCTTCGCCAAGCTGGGCGTGGGCAGCCGCACGGAGGCGGTGACGTTTGGCCTCAAGCAGGGCTGGATCACGCTGGACGGCCAGAGCAACTAACCTATGAGCCGCCTGCGCCTCCGCACCCAGATCGCCCTCGCCACCTTCGTGCCCCTGCTGATCTTCGCCCTGCTGGCCGGGGGCGTCGGCGCCTTCGGTCTGAGGCGGCTGGCAGAGGAGTTGTTGCTGGAGCGGCAGACGGCGCTCGCCCAGGTGGCGGCCGCCGGCGTCGCCGGCACGCTGCGCGGCTACGTGCGCGTGCTGGAGGCCACCGCGGCCGAGCTGGCGGAGTCGGGCGACGACCGTGCCCGCCAGCAGCAGGTTCTGCGCGGCCGGGAGCCGGTGCTGGCCGTCTTCACCGCCGGCGCCGGCCTCTTGGACGCCGACGGCAAGGCCGTGGCCGCCACCGCCGCGGCCGGGGGCTCGCTGGGGCTCAACTTCGCCGAGCGCGATTACTTCCAGGAGGCTAGGGCCAGCCTCTCCCCCGTGTTCTCCACGGCCTTCCGCGACCGGCCCTCGGGCGAGGCCGCGGTGCTCATCGCCGTGCCGGTGCTGCGCGACGGCCAGTTCGCGGGCGTCTTCCTGGGCGAATTTGCCCTCAGCCGCCCCGAATGGGCGCGTGACCTTAACCTCCTGCGCAGCCGCCAGGGGGGCCAAGCCTACCTCATCGACAGCGCCAGCGTCGTCATCTATCACCCCGACCCCGGCCGGGTGGAGAGCAACGTACAGGCGGACCCCGAGCTATGGAATCTGGTGATCGGCGGCCAGCCGCGTAGCGCCCTCTACCAGTCTCCCGGCTCGCCGGAAGTCTCGGTCGCCACCTACGCTCCGATCCCCGGCATCGCCTGGGGGCTGATCGTGGAGGAGCCGCTTACGGCCGTGCTGGCCGCCATCGCCTCGGCCGAGGCTTCGGCCGCCGGTCTTATGGTCCTGGGCATCCTCCTGGCGATGGTGGCGCTGTTCTTCACCATCGGCCGCGTCACTCGCCCTCTCAACGCCCTGGTCGCCGCTGGTAGCCGGGTGGCTGAAGGCGGCAGCTACGAGACCTTGCCACTGGAGGGCCCGGCCGACCTGCGAACCCTGATCCAGGCCATCAACCGCATGGCGGCCCATCTCGCCCTTCAGCAGGCCGATTTGCGCCGCTATGCGCGGCAGGTGGTGGAGAGCCAGGAGGAAGAGCGCCTGCGCGTCTCGCGCGATCTGCACGACGAGACGCTCCAGGAGCTGGTGGCTCTGGCGCAGCGCATCGAGCTCTGTGCCGGCTCCCTGGATGGCGACACCGCCGCGGCCCGGCGGCAGCTCAAGGAGGCGCAGACCCTCTCGCGGCGCGTCCTGGCCGACGTTCGCGGCATCAGCCAGAATCTGCGCCCCTCCATCCTGGAGGACCTCGGCCTGGTGGCGGCTCTCGGCGTGCTCGTGCGCGACCTGGAGCAGCAGCTGGCAGGAACCAGGGTCACCTTCGAGCTGGTTGGCGAGGAGGTGCGCCTGCCGCGTGACCTGGAGCTGACTGCCTTCCGCATCGCCCAGGAGGCCCTCAACAACGTGCGCAAGCACGCCCGCTCCGCGGGTCGGGTCAGCGTCGCTCTTGTCGTCGAGGGCGACGGCGCCACCCTGGTCGTGGAGGACAACGGTCCCGGCTTCGACCTGGCGGCGCGGGCCGACCTGCTGCGAACGGGCCACCTGGGCCTACAGGGGATGGCCGAACGGGCCCGGCTGTTTGGCGGCGAACTCTCCGTACTCACGGCGCCCGGCGAGGGCACGACCATCACTCTCCACCTGCCGCTGGCTAGCGGCAGTGAGGCAGCCGCTGCCGAGCCTGTCCTCGACTGACCCGCTGGCGGTCGCGAACCTAGCATAGATGGTAAGCCAACTTTGCCGCACGATTGCCCGTGAGGCAGAAGGAGCGTCTCTATGAGGCTAGCCAACAAGGTCGCGGTCATCACCGGCGCCGGCTCCGGCATCGGTAGGGCGGCAACGCTGCTCTTCGCCCGCGAGGGCGCCAACGTCGTGGCCGGCGTGCACAAAGCCGAGGACGTGCCCGCCCTGGAGCAGGACGCCGGCCCGCTCTTCGGCCGGGTGGTGGGCCTGGCGGTGGACGTCAGTCGCGAGGAGGAGATCAAAGGCCTGATCCAGACGGCGGTGGCGCGCTTCGGTGGGCTGGACGTGCTCTTCAACAACGCGGGGGTGGAGCTTCCCGGCCTGGTCACCGAGGCCACGGACGAGGAGTGGGAGCGCACCATGTCGGTCAACCTGCGGGCGGTATTCTTCGGCTGCAAGTACGCCGTGCCCGAGCTGCTCAAGCGGGGCGGCGGCGCCATCGTCAACAACGCCTCCATCAACGGCATCCGGGGCAATCACCGCCTGGTGGCCTACTCCGCCTCCAAGGGCGGCGTCGTTGCCATGACCCGGGCCCTGGCCCTCGACTACGCCGACAAGGGCATCAGGGTCAACTGCCTCTGCCCGGCGGCCATCGCGGACACCAGGCTGGTGCAGCGGAGCCTGGAGAACGCCGCCGACCCCGAGCAGCGCCGGCAGTACCTGCTGGCCAAGCACCCCATGGGCCGCCTGGGCCGTCCGGAGGAGGTGGCCTACGCCGCCCTCTTCCTGGCCTCGGACGAGGCCTCCTACATCAACGGCGTCGCCCTACCCGTGGACGGCGGCCGCAGCATCCGCTAGATCAGTTGGGCGGACACGGCATGTCCGCCCAACCTGTCACATTCTCCCCCGACTATCGTTCATACAGTAGCATGGACGTCACAATGCAGCGACCTTTGCCACAAGCGAACACAGGCCCCGCCGCGACGGAAGAAGACCTGGTGCGGGCCGCTCGGGCCGGCGATGCCAATGCTTTCGCCGACCTGTACGAACGCCATCTCGATGCGATCTATCGCTATTTCTACTACCGGCTGGGCCACCACGAGGACGCCGAAGACCTCACCGAGCAGGTTTTTCTGAAGGCCTGGCAGGCTCTGCCCGGCTTCCGGGAACGGGGCGTTCCTTTCTTGGCCTGGCTCTATCGTGTGGCGCATAACCTGTTGATCGACCATCGCCGTACCGCCCGGCCGGCCGCAGATGTCGACCAGTTGGCGCCTCGCCTGCCCCACCCCCGCGATGCGGGCGACTTGGTGGCGAGCCGGGACGAGGTCGGGGCGCTGGTCCAGGCGATAGCCCAACTCTCGCCAGTCGAACAAAGCGTGGTCGTGCTCCGTTTCGTGGAGCGTCTCGACCACCATACCGTCGCCGGCATCGTGGGCAAGAGCGAAACCGCTACCCGCGCCATCCAGTCGCGGGCCCTGCAACGCCTGGCCAGGTTGCTGGATGGGAAAGGATATAGCCGTGAATGAACTGGTTGACGAACTGGCGCTCTATCTAGCCGAGATCGAAGGCGGCAGCAGCGCGGCCGAGTGCCTGAGGCGGCGCCCCGCCCACGCCGCCGACCTGGAGCCGCTCGTCCTGGCCGCCGAGCGCCTGCGGCAGGCCCCCGCGGTGCAGCCCCAGCCCGCCTTCCGTCAAGCGGCCAGGAACCGGATGTTGAACCTGGTGGCCGCGCGGCCGCGGCAGCCGGCACATGGTGCTACCGGCTGGCTGGCCGCTCTCTGGGGACGGGCGGGCCTGGCGCGCCTGGCGGCGGCCGGCGCGGTCTGTCTGGCTTTACTCTTCACGGTCGGATCGGCGGCGGCCAATGCCCTGCCGGATAGCCCCCTCTACTCGTTGCGGCTGGCAGGGGAGGAAGCCGGGCTTCTCTTCGCCGGGCAGGACGCCGACCGCGCCCTGGCGCTAGCGCGCCTGGCCGAGCAGCGCGAGAACGAGTTGCTGATCATGGCGCAACGCGGTTCCCCCGCCGTCACGGCCACTGAGGAGCGCTACGCCGAGACGCTGCGGTTGGCGCTTCGCCTGGCCGCTGCCAACGGCGACAGCCAGCTGTCGGAGAATCTGCTCCGAAACCTGGAGCGCCAGCAGCTGCGCCTGCAGACCGCGCTGGACGCCCGCAACGGGGAACCCGGGGATAGTGCTCTGGCCCTGGCGCTGGCTGAAACGCAGCGCTTGCGTTCGCAGCTGGTCTTGCGCGACCGGCAGCAGAGCCAGGAACAAGAGCGGCTGCAAGACCAGGTCGGGGAGCAATCACCAGTCCAGGAGCAGCAGCGGTCGCAGGAGCAGCAGTCCCTGCAGCAGGAGCAGCTGCAAGAGCGAAACCAGGCGGGCTATGGGCCGGTCGGCCCATCCTCTCCGACGCCCGTGGGGCCGCCGCTCTTCGCGCCCACCCCGCAGGCAACGCCCTTCTCTCCGGGGCCTTTCGGCCCGGTCGCTAGCCCGGTCCAGCAGGCTGGCCCGCCGACCGCCGAGGCAGGCCCTGGCCCCGGCCAGCCTGGCCTTGGTCCGGGTCCCATGGCAACGGCCACAGCCGAGCCCACGCCCGTGGCAACGGCCACAGCAGAGCCTATGCCCGAGGCAACGGCAGCTCCGGGCCAGACCGGGACCGGCGATGGCGGCCAGGGTGGCGACGGCGACCAGCCCGGGCCGCCACCGCCGTCTGGCGGGTCGGGTGGACCGGGCGGAAAACGCTAGCCACTCTCAATCCCCACAGGCAAGGGCCGGGAGATAAGAACCTCCCGGCCTTTGCCTGCTCTGGCTGGCAAGCGGGCTCAGACCCTAGTTCGCCTGTCTAATGAAGCGAGCGCCGGCAGCCGCGGCGCCCACGCACAGTCGGTGGCTAGACGCCAGCCGCGGCCGTCTCGCGAGTCGTCGTGTAGACCTGGATGGCCGGCGGGAACTGCAGGTGCTTCTTGACGGTGCACTGGTCCGCCGCGCGTACCACTGCCGCCCGGTACTGCTCCGGGAAACCTTCCGGCAGCTCGATGCGGATGCCCACCTCGGAGATGAGGTGCGTGCGCGGGTCCACGTTCATCTGCTGCACCAGGCGAATGCCCTCGGTGGGGATGTGGCGCTGCTGGCAGAAGCTGAGCATGAACAGCACACAAAGTGATATGCCGACTGGCGGCGAGCGGGTGACGATCCGCCTAGCGCCGCCAGTCGCCGGCACGGCAACTGCTTGAAGATGCTATAATCCCGTTGGCATGCCGGGTGAGGCTGATCCCCTCCGCAAGCGTCGCGCTACCCCGCGACGGCCCGGCTGCTGAACTCACCTTGGGTAGGAGGTGTTCCCCATGTCATGCCTCATTGGCCGAAGCCTGGCCTGCGACGTCGACCCCCCTTGCCAGGTTCAGCTAGCGCCGACCGGGCACAGTCTGCCCACCCACGTCTGCCATGAGATGGCCTGGCAGAGCGTCAGTTACTTTGCCACAAGGCGACCATACCCCTACCCCGACGACGGTTTTGCCTATGACGTGGACTATCCCTTGCCGCTTGGCAAGAAGCGCTTGAAGGCGGCGCGCGCGGAGGCATCGAAGCAC
>JAMCYS010000038.1 GCA_023473795.1 Chloroflexota bacterium
CGACACGAGGCAGCAGCCAAATAGTAATACACCTCCGACCGTCCCACAAGACCGCCGCCGATTGTGTACCTGCGTACGGCAGCAGCTCAGCCGCTACTTACGAGTACGTCGGGCTGACAGGGTTATGACTGTGAGACTTCCGCTATGGCTGCTTCGATGATGGCGACCGCCTCGTCGACGTCGGACTTGCTCAGCACCAGCGGCGGCACCATGCGCACCGTCCGGGGACCGGTGGCGTTGAGGATCAGGCCGCGGCGCAGTGCGGCCAGAACGATGTCGTTCGCCCGCTCCTCTTTGGTGTCCAGCGCCAGCATTAGCCCCAGACCGCGCACCTCGGCGATCGCCGGCTGGCGGGCCTGCAACTCCTCCAGCTTGCCCAGGAAGTAGCGGCCCACTACCGCTGAGTTTTCGACCAGGCCCTCGGCCCGCAGTACCTTCATCGTGGCCACGCCCGCGGCACAGGCCAGCGGATTGCCACCGAAGGTCGAGCCGTGGTCGCCGTAGTCGAAGACGTTCGCCTTGTCCGTAACCAACACCGCCCCGATGGGCACGCCGCCGGCCAGCCCCTTGGCCATGGCGATGACGTCCGGCTCGACGCCAAAGTGCTCGTAGCCAAAGAACTTGCCCGTCCGGCCCATGCCAGTCTGCACCTCGTCCAGCATGAACAGCAGCCCCTGTTCGTCGCACCAGCGCCGCAGCGCCTGCACGTAGTCGACGCGGGCCGGGTGCACCCCACTCTCGCCCTGCACGACTTCGATCAGCACCGCCGCCGTGCGTTCGTTGGTCGCCGCCTTCACGGCGGCGATGTCGTTGAAGGGGACGTTGACGAAGCCGGCGGGCATCGGCTCGAAGGGCTTGTGGAACTTGGCCTGCCCGGTGGCGGCGAGAGTGGCCAGGGTGCGGCCGTGGAACGAGTCTTCGACGGTGATGACTTCGTAGGCGCCCCCGCGCTTGACCCTGCCCCACTTGCGTGCCACCTTGATCGCGCCCTCGTTGGCCTCGGCGCCGCTGTTGCCGAAGAAGACCCGCTGGCAGCAGGAATTCTCGACCAGCAGCCGGGCGAGCTCGATCTGCGGTTGGCTGTAGTACAGATTGCTGACGTGCACCAACCGGCCGGCCTGCTCGCGGATGGCCTCGACCAGCTTGGGATGGCCGTGTCCCAGAATGCTGGTGGCGATGCCCGCTACCAGGTCGAGGTACGCCTTGCCGTCCTCGTCCCAGACGCGCACGCCCTCGCCGCGCACCAGAACCACCGGCAGGCGCCGGGAGACCTGCATGTAGTACTGCTGTTCCCGCTCGATCGAACTACTCACTCTGTGCCTCCTAGTGGCCGTTTCTAAGCCGTGATCATGGTGCCGACGCCACGGTCGGTGTACAGTTCCTGAATGAGGGCGTGGGGCGCCCGGCCATCGACGACGTGGGCCCGCTCGGCACCCTCCAGCGAGCGCACGCAGGCCATCACCTTGGGAATCATGCCTCCCGAGACCACCCCGGTTTGGATGAGCTCCTGGATTCCCTGCCGGGAGACCTGCGAGATGAGAGTGCCGTCGGCGTTCAAGATGCCGGGTACGTCCGTGAGGAAGATCATTTTGGCGGCGTGCAGAGCCGCGGCAATCTCGCCGGCCGCCGTGTCGCCGTTAACGTTCAGCGCTCGTCCGCTCTCGCCCACCGCCAGCGGTGCCACTACCGGCACGAAGCCACCGGCCAGCGTCATCTCTAGCACCGCCAGATTGACCTGCGTCACCTCGCCCACCAGCCCCAAAGCCGGGTCCTTGACCCGGCCCTGCAGCAAGCCGCCGTCGATGCCGCTCAGCCCCAGCGCCGGCGCGCCCAGAGCGCCCAAGGCGCCCACGAGTTCCTTATTCACCTTGCCGGCCAGCACCATCACCACCGCCTCGAGCGTGGCCTCGTCGGTCACGCGCAGGCCGCCGACGAAACGGGGCTCGGCGCCCAGCCGCTTCAAGAGGCTGCTGATGTCGCTGCCGCCGCCGTGCACCAGCACCGGCTTCACGCCCAGGCTGCGTAGTGTGACGATGTCCTGCAAGGTGGTGTCGCGCCCGCCGAAGGCGCTGCCGCCCAATTTGACGACAATCGTCTTGCCGGCAAAGCCGCGAATGTAAGGCAGCGCCTCGTAGAGGGCCGCCGCCAGCGTCTCCTGTTGCTCTACCATACCCTTCCCCGCTAGGTGGTGTACTCGGCGTTGATCTTGACGTACTGCTCGGTGAGATCGCAGCCCCAGGCCACCGCCTCGCCCTCACCCAGGTGCAAATCCACCGCCAGCAGCACGTCGGGCCCCCCCAGCGCCGCCGAAGCCCGCGCCTTGTCGAAGGGCAGGATCTCCCCGCCGCGCATCAGCGCCACCTTACCCACCGTGACGTCGGCTCGCGACTGATCGACCTCGGCGCCGCTGTAGCCGGCGGCACAGAGGATGCGTCCCCAGTTGGGATCGGAGCCATAGACCGCCGCCTTGGTGAGGCTCGAGCCGGCGATGGCGCGCGCCGCCAGGCGGGCATCATTCTCATCGCGGGCGCCGCTCACCCTCACCTCGATGAACTTGCTGGCGCCTTCGCCGTCACGGGCGATCTCCTGGGCCAAGTAGGTCGCCACCCGGTCGAGGCCCTCCTGGAACACGGCCGCGGCCAGCGAGCCCGCCTCGATCGGCTCGTTGCCGGCCTGCCCGTTGACCAGTACCGCCGCCGTGTCGTTGGTGCTGGTATCGCCATCCACGGTCACCATGTTGAACGATCGCCCCACGCTCCGCCGCAGCGCCTCCGCCAGGAACGTGGGAGATACCGCCGCGTCGCTGGTGATGAAAGCCAGCATTGTGCCCATGTTGGGGTGGATCATGCCCGAGCCCTTGGCGATGCCCGCGATGACGGCCCTGTGACCGTCCAGGTCGAAGGCTAGGGCGATCTCCTTCGGTCGCGTATCCGTGGTCATGATGCCCAGGGCCGCCTCGTGGCCGCCCTCGCGGCTCAGTTGGATCCGTTGCACGCCGGCGCGCACCTTCTCAATCGGCAGGCGCACGCCTATGACCCCGGTCGAAGCGACCAGGACCTCCGCGGTGGTGCAGCCAAACCGCTCGCCGACGAGTCTGGCCATCTCCTCGGCGTCGTCCAGCCCTTGCTCGCCGGTGCAAGCGTTGGCGTTGCCGCTGTTGACGACGAAGGCGCGCGCTCGCCCGCCGCTCTGCGTGAGGTGGCGGCGGTCGACGGCTACCGGGGCGGCGTGCACCTTGTTCTTGGTGAAGACGGCCGCCACCACCCCGGGCACTTCCGAAAGGATCACCGTCAGGTCGCGGCCGCCCGACTTGATGCCGCAGTAGGTGGCGCCCGCCAGGAAGCCCTGGGGCGCGGTGACGCCGCCGGGTATGCTCTCGAATGGCAAAGTCATTGCCTCCTCGTGCGGGCCACCGGGCCAAACAGGCCGGCCGCTCCGCTAGAGTGAAGAGCGCGGAAGCGGCCGGTAGGCGCTGGCGGCAACCCACAGCGTCGCTCTTACGGGTAGATGCCGATGGGCGTTAGGCCCAGATGCTCTGGTAGACCAAACATCAAGTTCAGGCACTGCACAGCCTGGCCAGCCGCGCCCTTCACCAGATTGTCCAAGCAGGATACCACTACCAGGCGGTCGGTGCGCGGGGCGACGGTCGGATAGACCAGGCAGGAGTTGCTGCCCCAGGTTTGCTTGGTTTGGGGGGGCGTCTCGGTAACACGCACGAAGCGCTCGTTGGCGTAGAACTCCTGATAACGCGCGCGCACCTCGGCCTGGCTGAGGCTGCCCACCAGCGGTGCGTAGGCCGTGGACAGGATACCGCGCGTCATGGGGATCAGGTGAGGCACGAAAGTCAGCCGCACGGGCGAGAGGTTGGTCGCGCCAGGCAGCGCCCGCCGGCGAGCGGCGTCCAGCTCCTGGGCGATCTCAGGCATGTGGCGATGGCCCGCGAGGCCATAGGCGAGTACGTTATCGTGCTCTTCGGAGAAATGGTAGGTGAGCCCCAACGACCGCCCCGCACCCGAGACGCCCGACTTGGAGTCCACGATAATGTCCTCGCTGATCCAGCCCATTGCCGGCGCCAGGCCCAGAATGGCGCTGGTGGGGTAGCAGCCCGGGTTGGCGACGAGCCGCGCCTCTTTGATCTGCTGCCGGTAGAGTTCGGGAATACCGTAAACGGCCTCGTCCAGCAGACCCGGCGCCGGGTGCTCGTGTTCGTACCACTGTTGGTAGGTAGCCGCATCCTTCAAACGGAAGTCGGCGCTGAGGTCGATCACCTTGACGCCAGCCTCCAGCAAGGGCAGCGCTGCCTCGGCCGAGGCTCGATGCGGTAGGGCAAGGAAGGCTATGTCCACCTTCTCGGTGAGTTCGGCCACGACGGGCAGATCGGCGGGCGCCATGTGCGGGAAGACCTGTGACAGGCGCTGGCCGGCGGCACTGCGGCCGGTGACCTGGACCAATTCGGCCTCGGGATGGCCCGCCAGCAGCCGGGCGACCTCTATGCCGGCGTAGCCGGTGACGTTGACGATGCCAACGCGCATCGCAGCACCTCCATGGAACAGGGCAGGGTAGAAACTGAAAACCGATTATACACCAGCCGACGGGGCCGAGCAACGCGCAGGAGGCAGGCGAGCGGATTGGCTGCCCACTTCTGCCGTTTGGCGGCCCCAAGACCTGGCGAAGGTTCCCACCGAAACGCACACTCGGTTTCAAGCCGCCCCGGCGCGCCTCAGGGCCAAACCGGCGGGGACCGGTTCGACGGGCACGGTCCCGCTGTGCTATCATCCAGCAAGCCACGCAAGCGGCGCACTAGGCACGCCGCTTGCTCTTGTAGCTGGCGCAAGTCAGTCAACGGAGTCGTCAATTGTTCTCGACGCAACAGATTGAGCGTCTACTGTTTATGGTGCCGGCGATTCTAATCGTCATCACCATCCACGAGTTCAGTCACGCCCTCATGGCCTTTCGGCTGGGCGATCCAACCGCCAAGGCGCTGGGGCGACTTTCCTTGAATCCGATTCGGCACCTTGACCCGGTCGGCACCCTGCTCATCGTGATGACCATGCTCAGCGGCTTCGGTATCGGCTGGGGCAAGCCGGTGCCGGTCGACCCGCGCTACCTCAAACCAAACCCGAAGTCGGGCATGGCCCTCGTCTCGGCCGCCGGCCCGCTCTCCAACGTGCTCACTGCCTTCGTGCTCTACCTGCCAGAACGCTTGCAACCCGGCTTCTACGCGAACGATCAGGTGTGGTTGCTGGTGCAATTCGTGATCCTCTGGAGCGTCGGGTTAGGTACGTTCAACCTGCTGCCGCTGCCGCCGCTCGACGGGTTCTCGGTCTTACTCGGCCTGTTGCCTAACCGGGCGGCCTACAGTTTCAGCCGCCTGGCGCAGTATGGCTTGGGCCCCCTCTTCGTGCTGATTATGGCCGATTCGTTCCTGCACCTTGGCATCCTGGCCGCGATTCTGGGCCCTGTGCAGAACGTGATTTTCACCTTCGTCACCGGCGGGTCGTTCTTCTAACGGTCGGGGGGCAAGTTGGACGCGCTGTATCGCGTGCGCCAGTTCGTTTCCGCCCTGCGCCCCGCGAACGACCCTACCGCCGAAGCCGCCGCGCTGGCCGCTCTGAGCCCAGGAGAGCGGGCGCTATTCCTGCGCTTGCCGGCACCCTACCGGCGACACTCCCTGGCCGTGCAGGCCCGCCTGCGGGCGGCCGGCCAGACCGACCCGGAGTTGCTGACGGCCGCGCTGCTGCACGATGTGGGCAAAGCCGAGGCCAGGATCCGCTTGCACCACCGGGTGCTGGGAGTGCTGCTGCGCAATTTGGCGCTGCCGCTCCTGCTCTGGCTGGCGAGACCCGCCACTCCCGGCAGCTGGCGCTACCCGTTTCACGTGCAGCGCCACCACGCGGCGCTGGGGGCCCGTCTGGCGACGGCGGCCGGCACGCCCGCCCACACCGTGGCCCTGATCGCCCGCCACCACGACGGTGCCGGTCCCGACGACGATGGGACCTTACGCGCCTTGCGCGCGGCCGACGGCGCGGAGTAGTATCTCGACTTTTGCACCTTAACAACTGAGACTCCCAAGCGTCCAGCATGGGCCAAAGGCACCCATGCCGGGTGGCGCTAGGCAACACTCGCCCTGCCCCCTCTCGGCGTCGTCGAGGGGGCAGGGACCG
>JAMCYS010000139.1 GCA_023473795.1 Chloroflexota bacterium
CTAGGCCGCTCGGCGCCGCTCGCCTTCCCTCTCCGAGAGCCTAGCTCCCGCCTCGGCGCGCCGGGCGTGGCTGGACCAGAGCAGCGCCTCCGACAGCCCGTAGACCAACTCGGCCACGCCCGCGACGCTCATCGCGTTGACGTAGATGCGCGCGGGGCGCGGGATCAGGTCGAGCGCGTACAGCAAGCCGGCGCCCACCCAGGTCGCGAGGCAGATGGGGCAGGAGAAGAGCTCGCCGAGCGACCACTGCACCCCCTTGCCCTTGGCGACCACGGTCTCGCCGAAGCCCGAGTCGTCGGGCACGGTCTTGGTAAACGGGGCCCTTATAGCCTCGGCCACCCGCTCGTAGGCGAGGACGCGCCCCGTACGGTAGCTGGCCAGTCCCAATAGAAAGAGATCGAATGGGCGCAGGCCGAACAGCGGGCTGTTCCTATCTTGCCTTCGGCCGAAGAGCAGCATGCTCCCCAGCAAGAATCCGGTCAGGCCAAGTTTGGTCGCCCGACTCGCCTGAATGTCACGTTCGCTCCAGTCCACAGGCCGTACTCCTTGCAGTCATTCGGACTTATCCCTTGCCCAGCACATCCCGTGCCGGGGCCTGCTGGGCAGTGCCCTTCTTTGCCGAGAACGCACAGGCGCCTTTTCTATCGGCCGTCCCTTCTGGCACGCGTTCGAGCCGAGGCCGAAACGAGCCACCCGGCGGCCAGCTGGTTGCGTCGGGCCGCTGTCGCATACTGGTTCCCCTGGACGTACCGGTGGTAACCAGTTGCGGGCGACAACCTGTGGTCTGTCGCGCTGCTGACCTCTTGCCCGCCTCAGGCACGCAACTTGCCTATCTGCGCTGGGGCTCGTGTCGCCGACGGGGCTCCGGGGAGTTTGACACGTGAAAACGGAACGGCCAACTGGCCTGCCGGAACAGCTGCGGCAGGCGTTGCGCAACCAAGGTGCCCTCGGCTCACTGTCTTGGGCGCATTTCCTCAACGACGGCTACGCCAACTTCCTGCCCGGTATCCTGCCAGTCCTGCTAACCCAACTCAGCATTCCGCTCTCTTTGGTCGGCAGCCTGACTCTGGCCTTGAGCGGCCTTGGCTCTCTTCTCCAGCCGCTGCTCGGCTGGTGGGCCGACCGCCTGGGCGGGCGTCGCTTCGTCCTTGCCGGCCTGGCGCTGAGCTCGCTGGGCGCCGGCCTGGTCGGACTGGCGCCCAGCTACGCGGTGCTGCTTCTGCTGCTGATCCTGGCCGGCATAGGGAACGCCACCTTCCATCCCCAGGCGATGGCAGCCGCCCGCTCGCAGGCCCGCGGCCGCCACGGCGTGACGCTGTCGGTCTTCCTCATCGGCGGCGAGCTGGGGCGCGGCCTCTGGCCTAGCATCGCCGGATTGATCGTCGTGGTGCTGGGACTGCACGGGCTGTGGTTGATAGCTGTGCCGGGCCTACTGACCTTACCTCTACTCTACCGGCGTGCCCCTAGCTTACCACCAAAGGCGACGACAGAGCCGGCCGGCATCGCGGGGGGGTGGCCGGTGGGAGCGGTTCTGGCGCTGGTCGGATTCGTGGGCTTGCGCTCGCTGGTCTCCTACGGCGTGGCGACGTTCGTGCCCGTCCTCTGGCACCAGCAAGGTGGTTCGCTTCTCGCCGGCGCGTCCCTCATCACCGTGATGCTGGTCGTGGGCATCGTGGGCAACGCCTTCGGCGGGACACTGGCCGATGTGGTGGGCCGGCGGCCCGTCTTGCTCGCCTCGAGCGTTCTCTCTGCCGCCTTCCTCGGCGTCTTTGTCCTAGCCAGTGGACTCTGGCTCTGGGTGGTGCTGGGCCTGCTGGGAATCGCCAGCTTCATGACGGCGCCCGTGACACTGCTTATCGGCCAGGACCTCTTTCCGAACAACCGCTCGATGGCCTCGGGCATCGCTCTGGGCGTTGGCAACGCCGTCGGGGCGTCCATCGTCTTCGGGATGGGGTTCGTCGCCGCCGCCTACGGCATCCCCACGGCGCTCGCTTGGGTGGCCGGTGCCTCGTTGTTGGGATTGCCGCTCGCCTTGGCTCTGCCGGAGCGCGCGGGTGCCTCGTCCTAAGCGGGCGCTGACCATTCAGGCTCACGGTGCGGCGTCCCAGGTCGGCCGCGGCAGGCAGCCGATCCGTCTCGTCGCACTCCAGTAGACGGTAGACCTCGTCTGAGAAGAGGCAGATGTCAGCCGCCTCGGCCAGGGCGACGACGTCCCGCCAGATGTCCTGGCTCAGCAGGGCGCCGGTTGGGTTGTGGGGGAAATTGAGCACCAGCAGGCGCGTGCACGGGCGCAGGGCCCGACGCAGCTCGGCCAGGTCGAAGGTCCAGCCCGTTTCCGGGGCCAGGCGCAGGAAGGTCACTTCGGCGCCCAGCGAACGCGCCACCTCGTAGAGCGACTGGTAGCCCGGCCAGGTGGCGACGACGTGGTCGCCCGATCGCACGAGCGTCTGCATTAGTGCGAAGACGGCCTCCTCGGCGCCGGCGAACGTGAATACCTCGTCTGGGTCGATCGTGGTGTGAAGGCCGGCGATCTCCTGGCGCAACAGCGGGTGGCCCGGGTACTCGGTATAGCCCAGCGACAGGTTCTGCCAGTGGGCCAGGCCATCTTCGTCCGCCAGGGCCAGCAGCTCCGGCAGACGGTAGGGCTCGAGGTCGGAGCTGCAGAGCAGGTAGGGCGCGGCGAACTCCCAGCGGGCGAAGTAGCGTTCCAGTCTGAAAGGTTCCAGAGACATCCGTCAGCCAGCCTCCCTGGAGGTCGTGCTCTCGCCGTTCCGCACTGCGCGCCCTGCCGGAGGGCGGCGAGAACAGGCGAGAGCCCGTCGCATGATACACCATCCCTTGCCAGGCGCCGCCAGCCGACGGCGGCCGATTCGAGGTTCCCCGGAGCCCGTACTTGCCTGCCGCCAAACAGAAACGAGGGACTTGAGCTGCTGCGTTGTCCGAAGCGAGCTACGCCTTGAACGCGCCTCACCCCTAATGTATACTTGCGCTGCCGATTACGGGGAGGAGGACCAGAGCGTGAAGGCAACTTGTCTGCAAGATAACCTGGCGAAGGGACTGGCGATAGTGGGCCGGGCGGTGGCTACGCGGAGCACGTTGCCTATGGCCAGCAATATTCTCTTGGCGAGCGACGGACCCCGCCTCAAGCTTGCCGCCACCAACCTCGAGATCGGCATCACCACCTGGGTGGGCGCGAAGGTCGAGGAAGAAGGTGCCGTCGCCGTGCCGGCACGACTGCTCAGCGAGTTTGTCTCCTCGCTGCCGCAGGAGAAAATCGAGCTGACCCTCAACCCCCGCAACCGAACCCTCAACTTGAAGTGCGCCCGTTTCGAGGCGAACATCCGCGGCGCCGACCCGGAGGAGTTCCCCCCTCTGCCCTCGGTCAGCGAGGAGCCGACGACGACTTTGGACCCCAAGGCGCTGCACGACGGGGTGGCCCAGGTGGTCTTCGCGGCCGCCACCGACGATACCCGCCCCGCCCTGGCCGGCGTGCTCTGCTCGCTGCAGGACGAAACGTTGACGATGGCCGCGGCTGATGGCTACCGCTTAGCGGTGCGCAAGATAGGATTGAGCAGCGCCGTGCCCGAGAAGATCGATTTCATCGTGCCGGCGCGGGCGCTCCAGGAGATCGGCCGTCTCGCAGCCGACGAAGAGGACCCCGTGGAGGTCAGCGTGGCGCCCAACCGCAGCCACGTTCTTTTCCACGGCGCCAACGTCGACGTGGTTTCGCGCCTGATCGACGCCAACTTCCCGCCCTACAACCAGATCATTCCCTCCCGCTGGAACACGCGCGTGCTCATCAACACGGCCGACCTGTTGAAGTCCACCAAGCTGGCCTTCCTCTTCGCCCGCGACTCCGCCAACATCGTCAAACTGCAATTCCAGCCCGGCCAGGAGGAGATGCAGCCCGGACGCACCACGATCTCCTCGGCCGCCGCCGACCTGGGCGATAATGCCTCCGAAATCGACGTGGTGATGGAGGGCAACGCGACCCAGATCGCCTTCAACGGCAAGTATTTGCTGGACGTGTTGGGAGTCGTGGGCACGGGCCAGGTGGCCCTGGAGGTCAGCAGCCCTTCCAGCCCGGGCGTGGTCAAGCCGGTCGGCGACGACGGCTACGTGCACGTCATCATGCCGATGCACGTGGCGAAGTAAGAAGAAGTAAGAAAATGGACGGGCCGTTCGAGCGCGGCATAGCCAACGCGGTCGGAGTCTGCATGGGCGTGGGCCCGGCAGACCGCGTCTTCGTCCTCACCGACCGTGAAACGGCGCGCATCGGCCAGGCGCTGGCGGCGGAGGCCCAGGTCCTGGGCGCTGTCGCCGCGGTGGCCGAACTGGAAAGCTACGGCCCGCGCCCCCAGACGGCCTTCCCGGAGGCGCTGCGCGCCGACGTTGCCGCATTCCGGCCCACCGTCAGTTTTCTCGCCCTACGCGGCCAGCCCGGGGAGATCGCCTTCCGCTTGCCCTTCCGCCGTTTCTTACTGGAGGACCTGCGGGTCCGCCATGGGCACATGATCGACATCGAGGAGCGCCTCATCCGCGAGGGTATGCAAGCCGACTACCACCAAGTGGCCCGGCTCACCCGCGCCGTGGGCGAGCGTGCCACCCGCGCGGCGTCGGCCCGTGCCACGTCGCCTCTGGGCACCGACCTACAGGTGGTCTTCGACCCCGGCCTGCGCTGGCACCTCTCTACCGGCCTTTACCACCAGCAGGGGGACTGGGGCAATCTGCCCGAGGGCGAGCTCTACACCTGCCCAGCCCGGGTGGACGGTCGCTTGGTCGGTCAGGTTGTCGGCGATTACTTTAGCGCCAAGTACGGCGCACTCGCCAGCCCGATAGTGGTGGAAATCGAGGACTCGCGGGCCCGCAAGGCGGAATGTCCGGTGCCCGGCGTGGCTGCCGAGGTGTGGACTTACATCCACAGCAACGAGAACGCCGACCGGGTGGGCGAGTTCGCCATCGGCACCAACACCGCCCTCACCGGCCTGGTGGGCAACCTACTGCAGGACGAGAAGATCCCCGGCGTGCATCTGGCTTTCGGCAACCCCTATCCCGAGGACACCGGCGCTGCCTGGACGGCTGCCACCCATCTGGACATCGTCTCCGCCGGCGGCGACATAGAACTGGACGGCGCACCCCTGCTGCGCGCCGGCCGCTTCGTGGCTGGCATCGGCTAGGGGCGTACGTCTCTTGTCAGCATCCTCGCGCCTGCGCGCATGGTCCGCTGCTCGCCCCTTCGCAGCGCGTGGGCAACAAGCCCGCGACTCAGGCGGAATTCTCAGCCGGAACCGGAAAGGGCTGACCCCCTAGTGACGGGGGCAAGTGAGCCCTCACTGCGAACACGGATACCAACGGTTAGAGTGCGCCCAATCCGCTACTGGGCCAGGCGCCCCGCCACTAGCGCGCGGCCGCGTTTGACAATGCCCTGCTCCACCCGGCCTGCCAACCGGCCCCAGGCGAGGACGAACAAGAGGAGCGTCGCCAGTACCAGCAGATGCACGCCGGTCGTCGACAGCAGGTTTGCCTGCTCGCCGAAAGTTCGGTATAGAGGTAGATAAGAACGAACGTAAAAGTCAGCAGCGCGATGGTGATATGCAGCCGGCCGACGCGCCGCAGCACCCCCTCCATCCCGGCGCGCAGGCCGAGCTTCGTCATCCGGCCGCCGTAGACGATGCCCATCAGCAGCCCCGAGATGAAGACGAAGCCCTCGGCCGCCGAGACGAGAAAGGCGTTGTTGCCGGAGAGGCGCGTCAGCAGGAATTCGCCGCCGACGTGGTCGACGACCATCGCCGCGACCAAGAAGCCGCGCAAGAAGTCGAGGCGGCGGTCGCGGCTGCCGGGAACGTCGTAGGCCCAGCGCGGTGGGTCGAGCCAGGCCGACCCGGGACTGGCTCGGCGTTCCCCGTCGGTTGGAGAGGGAAGGTCAATTGTGCCGGCCACGCTGCTGCGCCCTCAGCTCACTTCTGGCAGAAATATAGCACTTGCCGGTAGGGACCGACAGCAGATGGCAGCATGACTGTCGGACCGCCTGTGAGACCGCGCGGCTAGGTCTCGATGCCGTCGGCCAGGGCCTCGCGCTGGGCCTGCCATAGCCTTCTATATAGCACTCCGCGCTCCAGGAGATCGGCCGTCTC
>JAMCYS010000063.1 GCA_023473795.1 Chloroflexota bacterium
GAGCGCGAAGGGCGGGCAAGGGCAAACCTGGCCGCGAGCAGGAACGGACCTGGGGGATCTTAGCAGGATTGCGCCTGCTTGCGGTTGGGTGTATCATCCAGCAGGTCGGGGTAGTGGTCGTTCGGCCAACATTTAGTGAGGAGGCGTGCGCGTGGCTGGCTATCAATCCATCCTGGATCGGGTGGGGCTGCTCATCACGGCGAACATCAATGCTTTGCTCGACAAGGCCCTGGGGGCCAACAGCGTGGCCGTGTTCGACGAGTACGTCAACCGGATGAGCGGCGCCCTGGGGGCGCTGGAGACGGCCGAAGGCGTGGAGCGCGGGCGCTCCAAGACGCTAAACAGGCAGATCGAGGAGCTGGAGACCCAGTGCGAGCAGATGGACGACGACGTCGACCGCCTGCTGGCCAAGGGCGAGCGCCAACTGGCGGCCGCCCGGCAAGCGGTGCTCAATACTAAGTCGCAGCTGCTCGAGCAGATGAAGGACGACCAGGCCAACTGCCAGCAGGAGATACGCAAGCTGGCCGACTCCCGGGCCAAGTTGATGGCCCAGATCGAGATCGCCAAGGCCAAGCGCCAGCAGTTGGCAGCCTACATTGAGCAGAAGAAGGCGGCGGACCTGCGCTACGAGGCCCAGGCCGGCGCCCACGTGGTGACGCCCGACAGGCTGAGAACGGACGAGATTCTGGAGAGGGCGCGGCGGGAGCTGGAGGTGGCCGAGGGCAAGAACGAAGCGGCCGCCGCCACGCTCGACGCGCGCATCGACGAGCTGCTGGGCACCGACGAGATAGAGATGCAGCTGCGCGCCCGCGAGGCCAAGGCATTGGGCCCCAAGAAGAAACAGCAAGAGCTGCCGGAGCCCAGCGAAGCCAACTGATTCCCGGAGGCCGTAAGTGAGAGCGCCAACCCGCTTGTTGCTGGTCCTCGTCGCCGGCGTGGTGCTGATCGCCGGGGCGATAGTCTGGCGCCAGGCCGCGCCCGGCGGCAGTCTAGCCAAGCCGCGGGACGTGACCGTGCGCATAGTGTCTGCCCTGCCGGCCGAGCCCTGGGTGACCGCCGCCGCCAAGACCTACAACGCCCAGGGCCACGCCGTAGACGGCGCCAAGGTCACGGTCGAGGTCGTGCCGATGGATGGCATCACCGCCCTGAACCGCTGGTCCAAGAACGACTTCGACCAGATTCCGACGGTCTGGCTGGCCGAGACTCGCGACTGGGTGAACCAGGCCAACAGTCTCGTGGCTGAGAGCAGAGGCCAGGACATCTTCCTGGCGGGCGGCGAGTACCGCGACCAGCCGGTGGCGCTCTCGCCCGAGGTCTGGGCGATCTTCAAGTCGCGCTACGACGCGCTCAAGGAGCACTACGCTAAGGACCTGTCGGGCAGGGATCTGTCCTGGCAGCAGATCCACGATGCCGCGATTAGTCCCAGCTGGGTCACCCTCGGCGGTCAGCAGGAGTGGGGCCGCTTCAAGCTGGTGATCCCCCATCCAAAGCGCGACCCGGCCGGCCTAGCGGCGATGGTGGGCGCCGCGGGCGCCTATTACGACCGCGCCGGCGTCAGCACCGACGACCTGACCAACCCGGGCTTCCAGAAGTGGTTGCGGGAGCTGCTAGACAGCGTCGTGGACTTTAGCCCCTTCGGGGTGGAGAACATGCTGCTCTTCGGCTACTCCAACGGCGACGCGGGGCAGATCATCGAGAGCTACCTGTTGGTCAATATGGAGGGCCTGCAGAAGCGCTGGAAGGAGCCGCTGGTCATTCTCTACCCGGACCCGATCACCTGGTTTGACTTCCCGTACGCGATCTACATGGGCAAGGAGACCACGGCCCTGGAGAAGAACGCGGCCCTCGACTTCAAGCAGTACTTGCTCTCGGCGGAAGTGCAGAAGACGACGCTCAAGTTCGGCCTGCGACCGGCAAGCCCGGACGTGCCGGCACAGGGGGAGGGCAGTCTGATCGCCCGCTGGGCCGGCATGGGCTTCAAGGAGGACGTGCCCAGTGCCTCGCGCATGCGGCCGGCTCCGCGCAGCGGCCTGGCCAGCTTGAGCGAATGGTTCACGGGGCGCTATGAGCGATGAGGAACCGGCCGCGTACTAACGTCGTCGCCATTGTGGTGGCTCTGGCCTTCGTGCTGGTGCTCGCCCCCATACTGATGCTGGTTCTCTCCTCCGGGCCGGAGCCCAGCTCGTCCGCGGCGGTGAGTAAGGACGACAAGGGCAGGCTGGTGCTGACGGTGGCCTACTCGCCGGAGAAGGCGCAGCTCTTCGAGCGCCTGGTGGGCGAGTTCAACAAGCAGAATCAACGTTATGCGATCCGGGCCGTCAAGGTCGACATGACGGATATGCTCTCCCAGGCTTTGGAGGGCAGCTACGCCGCCATCTCGCCCGACTCCGCCATCTGGCTGGGCAGTCTGGACCAGCAATGGCAGGACCAGGATGCCAGCCGGGCCAATATCGTCGGCTCGCTCAGCCGCTTCGCCCTCAGCCCGGTGGTTGTTGCCGCCTGGCAGAGCGAGGCGCAGAAGATGGGCTACCCAGGCAAGGCAATCGGCTGGGCCGACCTGGCCGGCCGGGCCACCGCTGACTCCTCCTTCCGCTGGAGCCATCCCTCCAGCACGACCGCCGCCGGCCTGCTGGCGACGACCGCCGAATTCTATGCCGCCAGCAGCAAGACCGTCAGGCTGACGGGCGAGGACCTGGCGGCGCCCGCGACCCAGGACTTCGTGCGCAAGGTGGAGCGGACGGTCCAGCAATACGGCGGCGAGTCCGAGGACCAGGTACTGGCGCGGCTGCTCAGCCAGCGCCAGCGCACGCTGGACGCCTTCGTCGCCCAGGAATCGCTCGTGGTGCGCTTTAACCGCCAGACCAAGGGCGAGAAGCTGGTGGCCATCTATCCCCGCGAGGGGACGCTCTGGATGGACCATCCTCTGGCGCTGCTGGAGGGGCCGTGGCTGAAGCCGGAGCATCGCCGGGCGTTCCAGGAGATGACCGACTTCTTCCGTTCGCCGGCGATGCAGCGCATCGTGCTCCAGGAGGGCTACCGGCCGGCCGACCTGGGTATCAGCCTGGACGACCCCGATTCGCAGATCAAGACGGCCAACGGCGTCGACCCAGCTCAGCCGCAGACGCTGCTGCCGATGCCCAGCTATGGGGTGCTGGAGAGCCTGCGCAACGCCTGGATGCTTCTCAAGCGCCCGGCCAACATTTACCTGGTGGCGGACACGTCCGGCTCGATGGAGGGCGACAAGCTCGCCCGGGCCAAGGAGGCGCTGAACATCTTTGTCGGTCAGGTGCGCGGTGGGTCCGACCGGGTAGGCTTGATCTCGTTCGCCAGCGATGTCCGGGAAGAGGTGCCTCTGGCGGATGTCGGACAGAACAAAGACCGTCTGCAGGCCGCCATCGACAACCTGCGGGCCAGCGGCAACACGGCGCTCTACGACGGCGTGTACAGCGCCGCCGAGCGTCTCGACGCTCTGCGGCAGAGCGACCGCATCAACGTGGTGGTGGTGATGACCGACGGCAAGGAGAACGCCAGCCGGCGCGTGCGCTCCAGCAGCGACCCCCAGTCGCTGATCAACTCCCTGCGAAGTCTGCAAACACGGTCGGGCCTGCCGGTGCTAGTCTTCGCCGTCGCCTACGGCAGTGACGCCGATTTCACGATGCTGCAGAGGCTGAGCGAGGCGACGCGAGTGCAGGCCTACCGGGGCGACCCGGAGACCATCAAGAAGCTATACCAGCTGCTGTCGGCATTCTTTAGCTAACGAGGTAACGTGCAAACCTTGGACAACCTGCCCGTGCCGCCCAGCCGTCGCGGCCAGGTTATAGTCTACGCGCTGGAACGCTGGCAAAGTATGACGTTAGTGCTGGTGGCCTGCCTGGGTATCGCCGCCACGGTGGCTTTTCTCGACGCCAGCCTGCTGTTGCTGGTCGTGTTTGTCGCCTTCGGGGTGCTCGGCGTGGGGGCGATGGTGCTCATCTCCTTTCGCGACGATGCCAGCCTGGACGAGGCGCTGCTGAGCAAGGCCGACCTGGGCGAATTGCGCGATAAGCTGCTGCGGGAGAAGGTGGCGCGAGCGGAGGCCTACCAGCTGGCCATTCGGCAAGCGGTAAGGGCGGCGCGGGCGCCCGCGGTGCGGGCCAGCCTCGAGGTCATCACCCGCGAGCTGGCCGACCCTGTGGCCCTCGTCTTCTCACTGGCCAAGCGTCTGGACGAGTACCAGGCCAACCAGCTCATCCAGCAGGACTTACGACGGTTATCCGCCGGCCGCCCGCTGAACGAAGCCGAACGGGCGCAGCTGGAGAGCCTACAGAAGCTACAGCGGCTGATGGGCGAAACGGCCCAGGCCATCGACAGCGCCCTGGCCCAGCTGGGCTCCAGCTACACCGCCATCCAGCTCGCCCAGTCCTCAAGTGAGCTGAGGGGCACCAGCGCGAGTTCCGTGCGCGCCGAGCTGCGCCAGCAAAGCGAGCAACTGCGCGACCTCAACACCTCGCTCGATGAGGTTTACGCCGAAAGACTCAGAGGTGGCATATGATCCCAGCCTCAAGATTGCGCTTGCTTCTAGCTCCCTTGCTGGCGGCTGTGGTGGCGGGCACCGTCGCCGCGGCCGGCTGCACCCAGACTCCCCAGCTCTCTGGCGAGGCCTACATCTACGTCGCCGCGCCCCTTTCGGGCGACCAGGCCGACGGCGGACAATCGGTGGTCGGTGGGGCGGCCAAGAAGGCGGACGAGGTCAACAGGGCCGGCGGCGTGCTGGGCGGCAAGAAAGTGGTGGTCAAAGGCCTCGACGACCAGGCGGACGAGGACGTCGCGGTGGAAGTGGCGCGGCAGGTCGAAAAGGCCGTCAAGGGCGGCCAGACGGTGCTGGGGGTCATCGGCCATTACAACAGCGGCCCGACGGGCGCGGCCCTGCCCCTCTACAACCAGCTGGGTCTCGTGGTGATCACGCCCAGTTCCTCCAACCCGGACTTGACCCGTAAAGGCTACAGCACCTTTTTCCGCGTTTGCGCCACCGATGCCACGCAGGGGCCCTTCGCGGCGAAGTTTCTCAGGGACAAAGGTTACCAGCGCATCGCCCTGATGCGCACCGACAACGACTACGCCGAGGGACTCTCGCGCGAGTTCAAAGCGGCCGGCGTCCAGCCGGTCATCGAGGTAAAGCAGAAGGCCGAGTCTCTGACCTTCGCCAAAGAGGTGCAGCAGGTCAAGGCCGCCAATCCCGATGCCATCTTCTTTGCCGGCGACTACCCCGACGGCATCGTCACCGTGCGCGAGCTGCGGCAAGCCGGCGTGAACGTGCCCGTCTTGGCCAGCGATGCCAACTTCGTGGACGATTTCATCGACCAGCTGGGCAGCGCTGCCGAGGGCGTGTACATGTCGACCATCTCGCCCGATCCGCGCATCGTGGCCACGCCTGCCTGGTTCGAGGAGTACCAGCAGCTGGAGGCCCGCAACCCCGGCATCGACTCCACCACCGGCTACAGCGCCGCCGACGTCCTGCTCAACGCCGTCAAGGCCGCCGACAAGGCCGACGGCAAGGCCATCGCCGCGGCCATCCGCAACCTGGACCTGAAAACGCTGATCGGACGAGCGAAGTACGACACGAACGGGGATCTGGTGGAGCAAAAGGTGTACATCTTCCAGGTCACCGACGGCCGCTACAGGCAGATCTATCCCCAGCCGACGAGCTGAGGAACCGTGCCATGATCGCCCGGTCTCCGGCCATTGCCGCCCGTTGGCGCATGTTCCTGCTTACGGTGGCAAGAAGGCCGGTCTGTCATTACTAAGGCCCCGAAGGGGCCCAAGAATCATCCATAGCCCTGCGGCCTACCACCGAGAATGAAAATGGGCATTCCTCGTAGAGGCGGTCGGTGGCGCCGGGCCCTGGACTGCGCAGGCTTGCCCGTGCCCTGGAAGGCGGCGGCAAGCCGCCGCACTCCACGTTGCCCCCGCGGTCGCTCAGCAAGTGCCCATTTTCATAAGAATCTCCTCGCCCGATGGCGGGACGAGTAATTGATTGCTACTGGCTGATGTACGAGTGTCTGCCTTGCGGCGGCCAGATTCTTCGGGCCGCGGGTCGGCCCTCAGAATGACTAATTGACATCCCCT
>JAMCYS010000135.1 GCA_023473795.1 Chloroflexota bacterium
GCGCTCCCACAACGGGTCTGGGATGCGCCATTGTTCGTCGACGGCTGCGTGCTCCGCCATGGTCCACCTCCGTTCGCTCTGAGAGACACACAGCAATTACTGTTCCAGTTATCGGATAGGCTCTAAGAGGCCCGACGAACATAGGAGGAAGCTGATGACCTCACGCGAATACCCCGACCGGCCTATTGTGGCCGTCGGCGGCGTCGTCTGGCACGAGGGGCGGGTGCTGCTGGCCCAGCGGGGCAAGCAGCCCGGCTATGGCACCTGGAGCATTCCCGGCGGCGGACTCAAGCTGGGCGAGACGCTGCGCCAGGGGGTCGCCCGCGAGGTCAAGGAGGAGTGCGGCATCGACGTGGTAGCCGGCGAGGTGGTGGACGCCGTCGACCGGGTCGTCCGCGACGCCGAGGGGCGCGTGCAGTTCCACTACGTCATCCTCGACTTCGCCTGCACTTACAAAGGGGGCGACCTGCGAGCGGCCAGCGACTGTCTCGCCGCCCGTTGGGTCGCCCCCGAAGAGCTGGCCGCCTATAGCCTGACGCCGGCGGCGCTGGCGGTCATCGCCCGGGCTCGCTACCTGCTCTCGGCTCCCCCTCCGCCGAGTAGAAGCGATGCAGATGATGCACCGGCCCGCGCCCCCGGCCGATAGGGAACGACTGCTCGATGGCTCGGGTCAGATACTCCTTGGCCCCGGCCACAGCCTCCGTCACCGGTAGGCCGCGTGCCAGAAGCGCCGCGATGGCCGCCGAGAACGTGCAGCCCGTACCGTGGGTGTGGCGGCTGGGCAATCGCGGCGCCCGGTACTCGCGGTACTCGTGGCCGTCGTAGAGCAGATCCACAGCCTCGCCGGGGCGATGGCCGCCTTTGATGATCACATGCCGCGGCCCGAGCGCTTGGATCTCCGCCGCCGCCCGGCGGAAATCCTCCTCGCCCTCCAACCTGCGGCCCACTATCTCCTCCGCCTCCGGCGCGTTGGGGGTCACCACGTACGCCAAGGGCAGTAGGATCTCTTTCAGCACCGCCACGGCGTCACGGCGGAGCAGGGGGTCGCCGCTCTTGGCCACCATCACCGGGTCCACCACCAGATTGGGAACGGCATACTGGCGGACCTTGCGCGCCACCATCTCGATAATGCCGGCGTTGGCCAGCATGCCCGTTTTAGCGGCCTGGCAGCCGATGTCTGTCAGCACGGCGTCGAGCTGTGCCCCGACGAAGTCGGGCGGCAGCTCGTGGACGGCGCTGACGCCGACGGTGTTCTGGGCGGTGACTGCCGTCAGCACCGACATGCCATACACGCCCAACGCGGCGAATGTCTTGAGGTCGGCCTGGATGCCGGCCCCGCCGCCGGAATCCGAACCGGCGATTGTCAATGCGATCTGCATGAAGAGCCCTTGGTCAAGAAGTATCGTGCTAGGGGTGGTTTTGTTCCCTCCCTCTGGGGGGTTAGGCTGCGGCCCCAGGGGCCGTAGGCCCGTGGGTGTGAAGGTCCCGCGCATGACTGGATCCTAGCTCTTCCGTCCATCCGCCAGAAGACCCCCACCCCTGCTCTCTGCCCATAGGGAGAAGGCGTAGGTCTGCTACTGCTTGACGTGCTGTTCGAGGCGTTTCCAGAGTTGGGCTTTGGGCATGTAGCCGATGATCTTCTCGGCGATCTGGCCGTTCTTGAAGAGCATCAACGTTGGAATGCTCATGACAGCGTACTTCCGGGTCGTCTCGGGGTTCTGGTCCGTATTCAACTTGTAGACCTTGACTTTGCCGGCGTTGTCGTCGGCGATCTCCTCGACGATGGGCGCCACGGCCCGGCAAGGGCCGCACCACTCGGCCCAGAAATCGATCAAGACGGGGACTTCCGCGTCCAACACCTGCGCCTGGAAGTCGCCGTCAGTTACCTGTCCAACGTTCTCCGCCACTGCGGTTCCTCCGGATTCATGTTAGCGGCTCAGCCGAGCCATCCGCCGTAGTATAGCAGGATGCCCGCGGCCGTTGCCCGTCCTTACCCGGCCATTCGAGCCGACGTTTGCCTCTAACCGCGCCTGGGAAGCAAGCCGATCTGGCTGCGCACCTCGGCCATCGTCGCGGCGGCGATGGCCCGCGCCCGCGAGGCCCCATCGGCCAGCACGTCCTCTACCAGCCCCTGTCTCTGTTCCAGTTCTGAGCGCCGGGCGCGGAACGGGGCCAATGCCTCATTCATGCTCGCGGCCAACGACTTCTTGCAGTCGACACACCCCAGCGCCGCCGAACGGCAGTCGCGGGCGATCTCTTCCGTACGGTCGGCGGTGTAGAAGCCGTGGAGGGCGAACACGTTGCAGATCTCCGGGTGGCCGGGGTCGCGGCGATAGACGCGGGAGGTGTCGGTGACCATTGTCAGCACCCGCTTGCGGGTCTCCTCCGGCGTGGCCGAGAGCTCGATGTGGTTGTTGAGGCTCTTGCTCATCTTATTGACGCCGTCCAGTCCCATCACTCGGCGGTAAGTGGTAAGTTTGGCTTCCGGCTCGGGAAACACCGGGCCGAAGAACGTGTTGAAACGGCGCACGATCTCCCGCGTTAGCTCGAGATGCGGCAGCTGGTCCTCGCCAACCGGCACCGCGTCGGCCTTGTAGAGGACGATATCGGCCGCCATCAGCACAGGGTAGCCCACCAGGCCGTAGTTGACGTTCTCGGGGTGCTGGCGAACCTTCTCCTTGAAGGTGGGCAACCGCGTCAGCCAGGCCAGCGGCGTGATCATCGACAGCAGGGTGTGCAGCTCGCTGTGCTCAGGCACGTGCGACTGGACGAAGATGATGCTGCGCTGGGGGTCCATTCCGGCGGCCAGCCAGTCCAACAACATCTCTCGGGTGTTGCCGGCCAGCTCGGCCGTGTTGTCCAGCGTCGTCAGGGCGTGGATGTCCACCACGCAGTAGACGCAGTTGTACTCGTCCTGCAGCTGCACGTAGTTCTGGATGGCGCCCAGGTAGTTGCCGATATGCTGCTTGCCGGTTGGCCTGGCGCCGCTGAAGACCCGACCTTTCATGTATGTAAAGAGCTCCTTTCCAGGGACCGCAGAAGGTTACATTTGCTCCGGGGCGTTCACGCCCATCAGACCGAGCGCATTGGCGAGGACTATTTGGGCCGCCTTCACCAGACTCAGGCGCGCCCGCGAGAGCTCGGGCTCCTCCGTGACCACAACCCGGCATTGCTGGTAAAACAGGTGGAACAGGCGCGCCAGCTCCTGGGCGTAGTAGGGCAAGCGGTGCGGCTCCAGGCGCTGAGCGGCGTCGGCCACCAGCTCCGGGAAGAGCAGCATCTGCCTAATCAGCGCCAGCTCGGCCGGGTGGCGCAGCAGCGCCACTTCGCCCGCGCCGCCGAAGCCCTGCTCCGCCGCATAGCGCAGTATGCTGGCGATGCGCGCGTGCGCGTACTGGACATAATAGACAGGGTTATCGTTCGATTGCTCCTTGGCCAGCTCCAGGTCGAAGTCCATCTGGCTGTCGGCCGAGCGCGCCAGGAAGAAGAAGCGGCAGGCGTCGCGCCCCACCTCGTCCAGCACTTCGCGCAGGGTAACGATGTCGCCCGTGCGCTTGGACATGCGGACGATCTCATTGCCCCGTTTAAGGGTGATCATCTGATGGATCAGGACGGTGAGCCGTTCCGGCGCGACCCCCAGGGCCTCGATCCCAGCCTTCATCCGGGGCACGTGGCCCTGGTGGTCGGCGCCCCAGATATCGATGACCCACTCGAAGCCGCGGAGCAGGAACTTGTCCCGGTGGTAGGCGATGTCCGAGGCGAAGTAGGTGGGGATGCCGTTGCTGCGCACCAGCACATTATCCTTGTCCTCGCCCAGGGCGCTGGTGGTGAACCAGACGGCTCCCTCGCGCTCGGCGATGTGGCCGCGCTCGCGCAGGAGACAGATAGTGTCGCCCACCAGATTGGTGTCGAAGAGACTCTGCTCGCGGAACCAGCGGTCAAAGAAGACGCCCAGATCGTCCATATCGCCGCGCGCCCGTTCCACCATTCTGTTCAGCGCTAAGCGCCCCAGCTCGTCCATAGCCTTCTCGCGCGGCAGCTCCAGGAAATGCCTGCCGTACTCGCGCGCCAGGTCCCGCGCCAGCTCGCTCACGTACTGCCCCTGGTAGCCGTCGGCGGGCACTTGCTCGTCGCCGCCGAACTGCTGGGCATAGCGGGCGAAGGCGCTGGCGAAGAAGGCCGCCATGCGCGTGCCGGCATCGTTGACGTAATACTCGCGCTCGACCTGGTAGCCGGCCTTGGCCAGCAGGCCGGCCAGCGTGTCGCCCAGTGCGGCGCCGCGACCGCTGCCGGCGTGCAGCGGGCCTGTGGGGTTGGCGCTCACAAACTCAACCTGCGCCTTGGCGCCGTGCCCCAGGTCGACGTCGCCGAAGGATTTCCCGGCGGCCAGAACGGCGGCGACCTGCTTTGCCAACCACGCGTCGGCGAGGGTGAAGTTGATGAAGCCGGCTCCCCCCACCTCGACGCTGCCGACGTAGTCGGACTGGGAGAGATGCTCCACGACGATACGGGCAATCGCCATAGGGCTCATACGGGCCGCGCGCGCCAACTTCAGAGGCAGGGTGCTGGCATAGTCGCCGTGTTCGGTGTTCTGGGGACGCTCGACGGGCACCTCGGGCAAGGCGGACGCGGGCAAGCTGCCGTCGTGCTGCGCCGCCTCGGCGGCCTTCGCCAAGAGGGCGGCTATTTCATCCCGAATCAGGCTCAAGGTGCAACCTCCGACGCGCGTGCTGATGGCGCGAATTATAGCATCCAGGGAACCGGAAAAGAAACCCGTTCCGCCCTCACGCCTACCCCTTGCCTACTGTGTCTTTCCCAAGCGAACCGTCGCTCAGCCCTCGCCAGGAATATGTCCGGCAAGACCCCTAGAGTATCAGCCGCTGCCGAACGCTGGCACGGTGCTTGCGGGCTAAGCCGGCTGGCGTAACTGCGGCGGGACGCAGTTGCCAAAGGAGGAGGCGCGATGTACAGCGTGGCGGTCAAACAGCACTTCATCGCCCAACACTACCTGGTCGGCGGCGACTGGGGGGCGGAGAACCTCCGCCATTCGCACCACTACGTGGTGGAGGCGCTACTGGAAGGACCGGAACTGGACCGGCACGACTATCTGGTGGACATCGTCGCCGTCGAGGGAGCCTTGTCGGAGCTTGCCGACTACTATCGCGACCGCACGCTCAACGACCTGCCGGGGATGGCCGGCCACAACCCCAGCCTGGAGCTCCTTGCCGCCGCCATCTGCCGCGCCCTGGTCGCCCGCCTGCGCCAGCCCAGCCTCGCCGCCATCGCCGTGAAGGTTTGGGAGAGCGACTCGGCCTGGGCGGGGTACCGCCTGCCGCTGGCGGCAGCCCAGGGATAGGCGGCAAGTAGATGCCGGGCCGCAGGCCGTCTTCTCAGTCGGAGCGACTCCTGTAGGCCTCTAGATCGACCTCGGTCAGGGTCTCCGGCGGGACCAGCCTGTAATGCTTCTCGGCGGAGACAGCTACACCAGCTCCCCCTGTCTCAAACTCAAATAGAGCAATCAGGTCGTCGGCCATAAACTGGGCTGCTACCGAGCGACAAATCAAATGGGGGAAGCGCTCGGCGCACATCGCTTGATCCTGTTCGACCTGGATCACGCTCAGCTTGTCGTTGCCGCCCTTAGCCTGGACTGGCAACACATAGTGAGCGCCTCGGCGATCAACCCCGACATAAACCTCGTCCGTCTCGACTTGTCCCATTCCTGCCACGGTCGTGCGCAGGTGGCTCTGCAGAGAGTAACACGTGACCCCCGTGAATATGTCGATCAGACGATTGTAGCGGAGCTTGGCCAGCAGTGCCTGCTCATCATCGAGGCGGTATAGCGTGATCAGCCCCGGAGTAGCGTCGGGTACCTTGATCTCCACCAGCATTGGTGAAGGGATCAAGCGTGCCAGCGGCGCCGCCACGAAGCGATAGCGCGCACGGCCTGCCGGTCGGATCAACCATTCCTCGCCAGTGGGGGCCAGATTCCGCACTGTCTCCGGTAGGCTCGTACGATAGCGGAAGCTGTAGATCAAGTCCCCTAGATTCTTGGGCAGCGTGATACCCAACTGACGTGCCGCCAGCTCAATATCGTCTCGAGCGAACTCGACCTCGCGGAGGCCTGGCCGGTGCTTTTCCATGAAGATGCGCTCGATGATTCGAGCATATCGGTTCGACGGCGTCATCGCTCACGTTCTCCCGCCGCTCGTGGAGTCATCTGAGTGTTGATCTTGTCACCAGGCCAACGAAGGACAACTACCTCTTCCCTTAATTGCTCCCTAGTGGCGGTGGCTAGGCGCGTGCGGTGTAGGTCTATTGACTCGACTTCGTAGCCGATCGACTGCGCGATAGTGCCAAGAATCTGGCCCGTGCGGATCATAACGCGTAGATAGGAGGCCTGGTCACCAACCACATAGGCAAGACGAGCACCTGGACGCAGGCAGGTCCGGAGTTCGGAGAGGTGCCTTGCCATACCACCGAAGTACAACTTGGCAACCTTGGGGTACATTCTCTCGAAACCGGATGTCTTCCCAAGGGCAAGCCGACGGGCTTCTATGTCGGTGGCCAGCCGCTGGACCTCGGAAATGTGCGCTACCCACCGTTCGTCGTCATCGCCCTTGTACACCCCGCGAGTGTTGGAGCGCACAAGTCCGTGCTTAAGAGCCCTCAGCTCGGACTTATTGCGTATGAAACCCAGCAGCACGGATTCCAGCCGCGTGGTGCGGGTGTAGTCTTTCTCGTTTGGGTACGGCGGGGACGTCACCACGGCATCTACGGAACAGGGAGCCAGCACGCCAGCCACACGGCGAGCATCCGCCAAATGTACTACGCAATCGGCGTCAATGTAGGCTTGCACCCGAATCTGCCGAAGGTCACGGACCATCGCCTGCACCCTTGACAACCACGTGGTCAGCACTGGAGCGTCCGGTTTCAGCGGGCCTACTCCCACTTCCGGACCGAAATTGAGATTGCCGACCGTCGAAACTAAGGCATTGGCTAGGGCGAGGAGCTCGTGCTCGTGGTAGCGTTCGTCCTCGAGTTCCCTCATACATTCCAGGAGAACTAGCGTCTTGTGAAGTGGTAGAGGGCTTATCGAGTTGGTCAGTAAGAGCGAGTGAGCCTCAGGCGGCAGAGAGCGGAGGGTGATCTCAGAATCAGGGCGCCAAAACAGCGCCGCCTGGTCCTCGATGCCGGCCGCCGCGAGGCGACTGCCGGCCAGTGCAGCGACTCGCCCGGCGTGCACCTCCAATCCCTCTGGATCTGGGGTCCAAGTTGCCTTCACCTTGCTGGCGAAGTGCGCCATCGGATTCGCCTCCAACCCGATGGCGGCAATGCCCATCTTCTTGCACTCGACAATCGTCGTGCCCGTGCCACAAAATGGATCGAGCACATGTTGCCCAGGGACGATCGCGAAGCGGTGAAGGTACTGACGCACTAGTTGAGGAGGGAAAGAAAGTACAAAACGGTACCAGGCGTGCATCGGCCGGTCCGCCGGCAAGAGCCTGTTTGCGTCGGCGGAGATCAAACGCCGTTGCCCCGGATTGGCGCGCTCTGGATGCAACTCCAGAGCAGCAGTGCCGTCCGTTTCGTCCAACATAGTTAGTCGCCCTTCTCTCACCAGCCCGCCACTGCCGTCCATGGCGGGGTAAGTCCTCCACAGAATAAGGGACCTGGCAACCGCTGTCAATGAGGGCCAACCTCATCGTCAACCCCGGATGGCACGGCAAGTGCTCTCCTACAGCGGTACGGGACTCCGCAGTGGGGAAGGGAGGATGATGTATGGGTTTGATTGGTTTGTTGGTCGCGGTGATCCTCATCGTGATACTGCTTTCACTGCTGGGCGTCATCTAACGCCCCGGCGATAGGCGGACAGCACTGGTGCTTGTGCCCGCTCTGGCAGGCAGAGGACCTCGCCAGAGCGGGCCTTTCGCTGCCCAGCGGCGTTCTAGGTTCCCGCCCCCCGGCGCAGAATCTCGACCAGGCCCTCGCGTGGCCGCAGGCGCACGTAATCCCCGGTATGGACCGTGTCCAGAGGGTCCGGCGAGAGGCGGTCCAGCAGCGGAATATCCGCCAGTACCGCTCCCTGCACCATCACCGGGTTGGTGAGGCGGAAGACTAACGCGGCCGGCGCCACGCCGCGGCTCTTCATGTCCAGCAGCGCCCAGGAGGTGGAGACGCCGCCTTTGGCCCCGTTGAAGAAGCAGACTCTGCCCACCAGGCTCTGCCCGTAGCAGGCGTGGCTGCGCCGGGAGAAGGTGCCCGTGCGCCGGTCAAGGTCGTAGCGCGCGCTGAAGTTGTCCTGGCAAACCCAGGCCTCGCCCTCCACGTCCGGCCCGACCCCGGGGTGGCCCCGCAGCACCAGCAAAGGTTCCTCTACCACGGCAGCCTCCCTTCCACGGCCGCCCACAGGCAGACGGCCGTCGGCCGCAACACCGGCACGTAGCCGTAGCCGGAAATAATGTTGGCCAGCTTAGCCGAGTTGGTCACCAGAGAGCGGTAGCCGTACTTCTCCCGCAGCTCGTTGGGGGTCATCAGGTAGAAGCACACCCCGGCCAACACCGTGCCACCGGCATCCTCCACGGCCTTGACGTAGCCGAGCCGCTCCGCCAACCCATAGTTGGCGTAGTTGGTAGTGGCCAGCAGCTTCACCTCCGGGTGCACATTCTTGCCTTCCAGCCCGACTGCCAGATTCTTGAGCTCGTCCAAGGAGAGCTGGGGCGCGGAGAAGACCACCAACTCCACTTTGTCGCTCTCCGGCAGATAACTGCGGTAGGCCGCCTCGAGCGCCCCTGGCTCCAGGACGAGGCGCCTGGCCGGCTCGCGCCCGCCGAAGGCCTCTTCCCGGGTGCGCGCCTCCGGGGTAACGCCTACCAGGTGGAACATCGGCAGCGAGCCATAGCTGGCGAGTGACGCCCCCAGCTGCTTCAAGTCGTCCACGCTGGGCTCGCTTTCGATGCCGTCGAACACCGGCACCTGCCAGTAGTCGCCGACCTCGCGCCCTACTACGCAGCCCAGGGCGCCCCAGTCGGCCTTGTCCTGGGGCTGGTCGTGTACCTCCACCAGCACCGTGCCCAGGCGTTGCTCGGGCAAGTGGTAACCGTAGCGGGGCACCCGGCCGGTGAGGGCGGCGGTGAGGGCCGCCGGCCCCGCCTCGAAGTTGCTGCGCGCCCCGGCCACGCTGTTGGCGAAAGCCACGGTGCCGGTGTCGCCCCAGGCCAGGTGTTGGCCGAAGCGCGGCGGGGTGATGGACTGATAGTTGATGCAGGTATCCACCACCTGCACGCCCAGCCGGGCGAAGGCCGCCACCAGACGCCGCTCCAACTCCACGTGGCGTTCCTCTTGCCCGACCTGCCGCCAATGGGCGAAGTCCACGCTGCGTGGATTGGAGGTGGTGGGCACGCGGACCTTGGCGCCCAGAGCGGCTATCTTCTCCAGGAACGCCAGCCCGGCCTCGCCCGAGGTCTCCATCTCCGAGTGGACGTGGGCCGAGGCCACGGGCACGAAGTCCTCGGCGCCGAAGAAATCGCCGACCTTGATCTGTTGCTCCAGGGCCAGACGCACCGCTTCGCCCTCAGCCCCGGCCAGCATTGACTCTTCTTCACGCGTCAGTCGCAAGATTGCCCCCTTTTCGCCCCAGCTAGGTGAAGCGCGGACGGACTTGAGGCGGGCAGCCTGCCGCGCCTCCTTACCTAATTCTAGCCCAGGCCTTGCCGGTGGACAACGACCCGGGCAGGCGCGGTTCCACCACAAATCGGTGGGTTGGCAGGGACCTTGCACCTCTCTTCGCCCTTCGCCCACCTGCTCGGCTCTGGCAAATAACGCTGACGTCGGTTACCATAACCTCCCGCGTACGCCCGCCTCAGGGGAGGGGGTCGGGCAAGGAGCATGAATGGGGGAGTTGCGCGAGGCGGCATACGGTCTACTGCTTGCCAATGCCAAACAAGGGCGGGCCAGGCGGGGCGAGCGCGTGGCGGAGTACGTCTACACCTGTCCCGCCCGTGGCGTCTACCACCACCAGTGGCTGTGGGACAGCTGCTTTCACGCCTTCGTCCTGGCGCGCTTCGACGGCGAGTTGGCCAAGAGTGAGCTGCGTACGCTCCTGGCGGCCCAACGGCCGCACGGGCTGCTGCCGCACGTCGTCGCCTGGCAGCAGTGCAGCGAAGGCGGCCCCCGCGGCTGGCTCAGCCGCTGGCTCTACGGGCATAGCCACTACGCCAATCTGACGCAGCCGCCCGTGCTCGCCCTGGCCCTGGAGGAAGTCTACGCTCGCACCGAGGATCTGGCTTTTCTGCGCGAGACGCTGCCTGCCGCCAAGCGCTACTACGACCACCTAGCCGCGTCGCGCGATCCCGACGGCGGCGGGCTGCTGGCCATCATGTCGCCCCTGGAGTCGGGCATGGACCATAGCCCGGCCTTCGACGCGGCGCTGGCCCTCGGTCGCGTCTCCGCCCTGGACTATCACCTGGCCAGCGTGAAGCTGACCGCTGCCTACTTATTGCTGGGCTGGCGCAGCGAGCGCATTCTGGCCGCCGACCGTTTCGCGGTTAAGGACGTGGCTTTCAACTGCATCTACGCCCTCGGCTTGCGGGCCCTGGCCGGGCTATGCCGGGAGGCGGGCGACCCGGAGGGCCATATCTACCTCGAGCGCGCCCTCGCTACCGAACGAGCGCTCGTCGAGCGCTGCTACGACCCCGAGACTCAGCTGTTCTACAGCCTGCACACGCGGCGGGGCGTCCCGCTGCCCGTAGCCACGGTGGGTTCGCTGCTGCCGCTGGTGCTGCCCTCGCTGCCCGACGACCTGGCCCGCGCCCTGGTGGAACGCCACCTGGTGGCGGCGGACGAATTCTGGCTGCCCTATCCCGTGCCCTCGGTGAGCGCCCACGAGAGCACGTTCTCGGCCGACTCGCTGCCCCTGCGCCAGCAGGGCGGACCCGGCAGCTGGCTGCGCAACCGTTTCGCCCGCCACCACCTGATCTGGCGGGGCTCGACCTGGATCAACACCAACTGGCTGCTCGCGCGGGGTCTGCGCACCCACGGTTACGACGACGTGGCCGACTCCCTCACTGCTGCCACGGTCGAGATGGTGGAGCAGGTCGGCTTCTGGGAGTACTACCACCCCTACACTGGCGCCGGCCAGGGCGCGCAGGATTTTGGCTGGTCGACCCTGGTCGTGGACATGCTGGACCAATCGAACCCCGCCCGTCTCGCGCGGGTCCGCTCCATCGCTCAGCGGCCCCCCGTCCCCGATTACCTACCCCAGGCGACGGGGGCGGTTCGACTTGCTCCTGAGTAGCACGCCCCCGCCTTCGCGCCCCTAGGTATCATTCGTGGGCTTCCTCCACCGTCTGCAAAGTCGAACATCAAGCATTGACTTGCTGGATAGTCGCAGTATAATGGTCGTCAAATGGCAGACGTCGCAGCGTCAGGACCGCGCGGTCCCGGCAAGACTGGGAGTCTCAAACGCTGGCTCGGTCGTGACTACGCCCTAGCCTACCTTCTGATCGCGCCTTCCGTTCTTGTGCTTCTCGGGCTTATCGCCTATCCTTTCGCCCGCGCCCTATTCCTCGCTTTGCAGAACCAGCCAATTGGCGGCGAAGGGCGGTTCGTCGGCTTTCAGAACTACAGTACTCTCCTGAACGACCCCATTTGGTGGCTTAGCTTTCGCAACACCCTGGTCTATGCCGTGTTCGGCGTCGGGCTGAAGACGTTTGTCGGTCTGGCATTTGCCCTGATCCTGCACCAGAAGATGAAGGGGCGCACCTGGCTGCGGGCGCTCCTTTTCGTACCCTGGTCGGTGCCCATCGTCGTCGACGCTTTTGTCTGGCGCTGGATTTACAACGATCTCAACGGCATCCTCAATTTCGTGCTCTACCAGCTAGGCGCTATCAAAGAGTACGTGCTCTGGACGGGGGACCCAAAGATCGTCCTTTGGGCCATCATCGCCGTGGTCGTCTGGCAGGGCACGCCTTTCTATATGATGAACTTCCTGGCCGGCCTTCAGTCCATCCCCGATGAGTTGTACGAAGCCGCCGACATCGACGGCGCCAGTGCGCTCCAGCGCTTCAGACACGTGACGCTGCCGGGCCTGCAGAGCGTCCTCATCGTCGTCACGCTGCTATCCACTATCTGGACCTCGAATGAGCTCCAGTTCGTCTACATCCTGTCGTCCGGCGGCCCGGCCCACATGAGCGAGATCCTCCCCACGCTGGCCTTCTTCACGAGCATCCCCGGGCGCGAGCTGGGGCTGGGCGCGGCTGTGGCACTGTCGTTCTTCCCCTTGCTGGCCAGCCTTATCGTCATCGGGGGGCGCTTCTTGCTGCGAGGAGTTGAAGAGTGAGCGGGCCTGGACGTATCCGCAGAACCTCCTGGCGGTTCTTGACTTGGCCGGTACTAATCGTGGGGCTATTCTGGACGCTCTTTCCGTTCTATTGGATGATCACTACAGCGCTGAAGCCCAATACCGACATGTACGTTGCCGAGCCTCTCCTCGTCCCCGTCAGAATTACGCTGGCGCATTTTCAGAAGGTCTTCTTCGATTCCAACTTTCCCGACTTCTTCCGCAACTCGACCATTGTGGCCGTCACAACTACCGTTCTATCGCTCTTCGTGGGCATTCCCGCCGCCTACGCGATCATCCGGCTCGACTTCAGAGGAAAGAACCTCCTTGCCCGGGGGCTCATCTTCTCCTACCTGGTCCCCCCGGTGCTCCTGTTTATCCCCCTCTTCGAGATTGTCTTCTGGTTTGATATGCTGAACACCCTGCAGGGCCTAATCCTGGCCTACCTCACCTTCACGGTGCCCTTCACCACCTGGCTGCTCATGGGGTATTTCCGCACGGTGCCCGTCGACCTGGAGGAAGCTGCCCTGGTCGATGGCTGTAATCGACTGGTAGCGCTGATTCGGATCATCCTGCCCCTCTCGGCGCCCGCCCTCGTCGTCACCGCGCTGTTCTCGTTTACCCTCTCCTGGAACGAGTTCCTCTACGCGCTCACCTTCACCTCGGACGCGGCCTCCCAGACGGTTACCGTCGGGTTGGCCTCCGCGGTAGCCGAGGATGTGTTCTTCTGGGGCATGATGATGGCCGCCTCAGTTCTCGTTGCCATCCCCCCGGTCGTGCTGTACCTTCTGGGCCAGCGCTGGGTAGTCGGCGGTCTGACCGCGGGGGCCGTGAAAGGGTAGGCGTGTGGTTCGCGCCGAAAATGGCGTGCGATAGGTAGCCGCCCCCGCTGAGTTTGGCGGCGGAACGGCGGGCAAACCACGCTACGTGAGACTAGTGCCTCCGCCTCTGCCGGACTGGCCTATCTGGCGAACTTGCAGGTGCCCACGGCACGCGCACGCCACAGGCTGAGAGCGACGGCGTGGAGCGGTTGGCGAAGTAACCGCCGAGGGGCAGAAAAGGAGGAGCAAGAGCGCGACACGACAGGTGCTCCAGTGCGAGTAGAAGTCACCAGCATCACGGCTCGGTCCAAGAACAAGACTAAGGAGGTCTGAAGTATGTCCGCCCGCCAAGTGTTGGACCGTCGGTTGTCACGGCGCTCGCTACTCAAGCTCACCACGGCGTTGGCCGCGACCACCGCCAGCGTGAACCTGCTTGCCGCCTGCGCTCAGCCGGCCGCACCGTCGCCGACCGCGGCCCCGAAGGCGACCGAGGCTCCCAAGCCCGCGGCCACCCAGGGCGCGGCGCCCACAACCGCGCCCGCGCCGGCTGCCACCACCGCTGCCCCAGCCGCCGCCACGGGCAAGAAGCTGACCATCTGGATGGGCCAGAGCTTCCTGGAGGCCTTGGACAAGAAGTGGGGCTCGCTGTTTGAGGACTACGGCAAGACGAAGGGCGTCCAGGTGGAGTTCATCATCACCCCCACTGCTCAGATGCCGCAGAAGCTGGCCGCGGCCATCCAGGGCAAGAACCCGCCCGACGTCTGCTACATGTACGATTCCGACACGCAGTACTACCGCGGCCAGAACCAATTGGTCGACGTGTCAGACGTCTGGGAAGGCCTGAAAAAGAAGGGTGGCGAGACCTATGCCGCGGCCGACGCTACCATAACATGGGAGGGCAAGGCTTGGTCGATCCCGGTGGGCGTCAACCCCTGGCCGCTCCATTCCCGGCAGGACTTGCTGACCAAGGCCGGGTTGAAGCTGCCGACGACTTGGGATGAGTTCATCGAAGTCTGCAAGAAGATCCAGAACCCGCCTCAGCTCTACGGTTACGGCCTCTGCGTGGGCAAGAACGACGACACAAACTGCAACTTCATCCAGATCATGTGGACCTTCGGCGCCCAGATGCAGACAAAGGACAACAAGCCGGCCTTCAACACCCCGGAGATGCGGAAGGCGTTCCAGTTGGTCGCCGACATGTACAAGACGCACAAAATCATCCCGCCGGGAGCGATCAGTTGGGATAACGCCGGCAACAACAACGCCTACCAGTCGGGACAGGCCGCCTTCGTCTCTAATCCGTCGTCAGTCCTGGCCTGGCTGCAGACCAACGCCAAGGACTTGGCGGAGGCCACCGTCCTCGCCAACATCCCGGCCGGGCCCGCCGGTAGCTTCGGAGAAGTGGACTGCTGGGCGATGGCGATCTTCAAGGACAGCAAGGTGCAGGATCTGGGCAAGGAGGCCCTTGCCTACGCCATGGAGCCCGACCGCTACGCCCAATACATCGAGGTAGCGGGCGGCCGCTACGTGCCGGTCTACAAGAAGCTGACCGACAACAAGTTCTGGAAGGAGGATCGCTACTACAAGACTTATCCGGGCATAGCCGAGAGCGGACGTATCATGGCTTACCCGGGCCAGCCGACGGCCGCCTTCGGCGAGGTATTGCGCGCCTACATCCTGCCCGACGCCCTGCAGGCCGTCATCGTACAGGGCCAATCCGTCGACGAGGCCGTGAACGCGGCAGACAAGAAGATCCAGGACATCTACAAGAAGCACGGGGTCATCTAGTAGGCAGCAGCTAGCATAGGCTCTGGGCAGTCGACGCCAGGGTCGGCATCCTGCGAGACCAGTGGATGTCTGAATTTGGTTTGCTGTCTGCCAAGTAGCCGGGTGAAGCGCTACGTGGTGGACGACTGTGGGGTCGAGGGAAAGGCCCGCGACCCCACAGCGGCCTTTCCCGCCACCACCTTATGGCCGTCTCGCCTGGGACAGGCTGCGGTCTTCCCTCCCTGAAACCTCCCTCGCATCTGCCGCCGGAGTAGCCGTCGCGCCGGGGCGCTTGACGCGCTGGCCCTCGGGCAGTAGGATACGCGCTGGCAGAGCCGGCCCCGGGCCAGATACCCGCGGCGCGCCCTTGCCCGGCGCCGCCCCGCGGCGACCCGCCATCTTGCGGAGGTAGCAGCTTTGTCCCCACAGAGAATCACCCTGCGCGTCAACTGCTGGTACGACGAACACGACATAGAGGTCGCCTTCCCCAGCAACTGGGAAGTGGCGGAGTGCCGCATGCTCGGCCACAACCGCCCGGCGCTGACGGCGGAGCAGATGCGCGCCACCGTGCAGCGCCCAATCGGTTCGCCGCGCCTGGCCGAGCTGGCCAAAGGTAAGAAGGAAGTCGTCATTCTCTTCGACGATCTGCCCAAGCCCACGCCGGCGAAGGTGATCGTGCCCTTCGTGCTGGAGGAGCTTCACGCCGGGGGCATCACGGACGACCACATTCGCTTCCTCTGCGCGCCGGCCACCCACCGGCCGCTGATGTACCCGGAGTTCGTCGCCAAGCTGGGCGCCGACATCGTCGAGCGCTATCCGGTCTACAACCATAATGTCTACGAGCACCACGTGCTCGTGGGTACCACCAGCCGCGGCACGCCGGTCAAAGTCAACCGCGAGTTCGCCAGCTGCGACCTGCGCGTGGCCATCGGCGGCATCATACCCCATCCCTCGGCCGGCTACGGCGGGGGCGGCAAGATCGTGCTGCCGGGCGTTGCCAGCATCGACACCATCGAAGCCCACCACAAGCACTTCACCGGCGCCGCCAAGGTGGAGCGCGGCCGGGTGCACGACAACGACTTCCGCCTGGATATCGAGGAGGCGGCCCGAATAGCGGGTTTGCACTTCAAGGTGGACGCCGTCCTCAACAACAGGCGCGAGGTAGTGGGGCTCTTCGCCGGGGACTTCGTCGAGGAGCATCGCGAAGGCGTCAAACTGGCAACCGAGGTCTACTCCACCGAGGTGGTGAAGGGCGCCGAGGTCGTGGTCATCAACACCTACCCGGACGAGTGCCAGTTCGTGCGTTCGACCTGGTGCGTGCCCACCTCCCTGAACGAGGGCGGCGACGTGGTGATGGTCATTCAGGCGCACGAGGGCCAGAACCTGCACCACTATGGCGGGCAGTTCGGCACGGATTACGGCGGGCGGGGCTGGAGCGATGGCTTCCGGGCCAAGCTGCTGGCCAAGGCCGGCCGCGTGCTGGTCTTTGCTCCATTCCTCTCCCTCTACGACCGCAAGGAGCTGGGCTGGCCGAACAAAGACGTCGTACTCTGCAAGGACTGGGGCGAAGTGATGGCTCAGCTGGCGGAGCGCCACGGCGCCGGCACCAAGGTGGCCGTGTATCCCTACGCCTCCCTGCAGACCTGGATGCCCCAGAGCTAGGGTGTCATCGCGGCCCCGGGGAGAGGGAGGTCGGGTGCGCTCTCCCCGAAGGGGAGAGCAAACAGGCTTGTCCTACCTGTGTGTGGTTGCCCCGTTTGCCTCTCGGGGAGAAAGCAGCAGCGGCGCATGGCCGCTCTAGACCTGCTGCACGCCCGGCGGAGGCGCGCTCAGCTGCAGGTAGGCCAGCGTCCAGTAGTTCCAGAAGTAGGTGTTGATCGCCCCGCCCAAAGTCCAGAGCAACAACAAGAACACGACGGCCGCCAGCGCCGCGTAGACGATCAAGAGTATCGACAGGCCGCCCGCCGTGAACCAGATGATGGCGGCCACGCCGGCCAACGGGATGAGCGCCACCACCGCCACTATGGCGACGGCGATGCCCGCGCCGATGGTGAGGGCCAGGCTGATCAGCCAGAGGAGCAGGCTGGGGCCAAAACGCAGCCGCAGCAGCTCGTAGCCGATTACGAGCGCCTGCCAGGGGCCGGCGTCACGGTGCACGATCACTCTTTGGGCATAGGCCACCACCACCCCGAGCAGCACCGCTACGGCGATGCCTACTACCACGCCCACAATCAGCGCCAGCACCCCCAGGATGGCCAGCACGACTCGTAGCGATTCCACGGCGAAGGCCAGAGCGCCACCGATCGTTACCACGATCCCCACGGCCACGGCCATGAGAATGCCCAGGCCGATCAGGATAAGCCAGAGCAAGAGGAAGCGCCCGAAGTAGTGCAGCCCGGTCGACCAGGCAGCCCCCAGCGTTACCGGGAGGCCACGCGCCAGGTCGAGCGTCGCCCGTGCCATCGCCCCCTGGGCGATGAGCGAGATGATCAGCCAAGCCAACCCCAACAAGATGAAGAAGGCGAAAATGGCCACCATTACGCCGAGGTTCTGGGAGAGCCAGGCCGTGATCGCGCGCCCCATCTCCATGGCGGTCGGGGACACCGACTGGACCTCCGGGCCATTGGTCCTGTAGGAGGTGCCGGGCGAGCACGAGCCGACCGTGCCGCCGGCGAAAAGGCCCAGCAGCCAGAGGAAGCGGTAGCGTAGGGTCAGCTGCCAGGCGCGACCGATCAGTGCTCCGTAGTCCATCTCTTGCTCCCCCCTTGCGGACGCCGTCCCAGCCGCTCCCAGGCCAGCCCGCGGCCCGGGGCGAAGAGGAAGGCCACCAGAAACACCAACGTACACACCAGCACCACGGCCGCGCCCGAAGCCACGTCGACGTAGAAGGAGAGGTAGAGCCCGGCCAGGGCCGAGAAAGCGCCGATCCCTGCCGCCAGCAGCATCATACTGGGCAGGCGCCGGGTCAACAGTTGGGCCGTGGCAGCCGGCGTCACCAGCAGGGCCGCCACCAGACCGGCGCCCACCGTTTGCAGAGAGACGACGATGGTGAGCGCCAGCAAGATCAGCAGCAAAGAGCGCAGCACGTCAACCGGCAAGCCCGTCGTCGCCGCCAGCACGGGGTCAAAGAAGACGAGCAGCAGTTCCTTATAGAGTAACAGAACGATGGCCAGCACTGCTAGCCCCAGACCGGCGGTGAGCAATAGATCCGACTCCGACACGCCAAGGACGTTGCCGAACAGTATGTGGGTCAGGTCGGTGCTATAGGTCTTGATCGTACTCATGAGGGCCACGCCCAGGGCCAGAGCGGCGGCGAAGAGGATGCCGATCGCCGTGTCTTCACGCAGACGGCCGCCCCGCGAGAAGAGGCCTATGCCCAGGGCCACGGCCACAGCCGCCACCAGCGCGCCTACCAGCAGGTTCACCCGCCACAGGTAGGCGACGGCCACCCCCGGGAGCACCGCGTGGGCCAGGGCATCTCCTAGGAAAGCCATGCCGCGCAGCACGACGTAGCAGCCGATGATTGCGCAGACGATGCCTACCACCAGCGAGGCCAGCAGGCCCCGCTGCATGAAGGCGTAGCCCAGGGGCAATAGTAGGGTATCCAGATCGCGCCCTCCCCTAGCCGTGTTGCCGGCCGCCGTGGGCCGGTTTGTTTTCCGGAATCGGCGGGCAGCACTTGTTGGTCAGCGATAGCAGACGTCCCTCGCTCAAGGAGAAGCTGGGCGCGCCGAAGGTGTCGGCGAGAGTCCGCGGATTCAGCGCCGTTTGCGGCGGGCCAAAGGCCACGACGCGGTGGTTGATCAACAGCAAGTGGTCGAACTGCTCGAACGCCAGCTCTAGGTCGTGCGTGGAGATGAGCACCGTCGTCCGTCGCTGGGTCAGCTGCGTGAGAATGTCCAGAATCGCGTTCTGCGTCGGTTCGTCCACGGCGGCGAAGGGCTCGTCCATCAGCAGTAGCGCTGGCTCCTGCGCCAGAGCCCTGGCCAGAAAGAGGCGCTGCTGTTGGCCACCCGAGAGATCGCCGATGGGCTTGCCGGCGAGGTCTCCCAGTCCCAGTTCGTCCAGCAGGCCGCGAGCCAGCGCCCGGTCCTGGCGGGAAGGACGGCGCAGCCAGCCCAGACGGCCGTAGCGTCCCATCAGCACCACGTCCAGGGCTGTTACCGGGAACGACCAATCCACCTCTTCACGCTGGGGCACGTAGGCCACGTTGTCCAGCGCCTGGGCCACGGGCCGGCCGTGCACGAGTACGCGCCCGGTTCGCGCGGGCAGCAAGCCTACTAGCCCCTTGAAGAGCGTCGACTTGCCGGCGCCGTTCGGGCCCACGATCGCAACCTTGGCGCCCACGGGCACGCTGAGGTTGACGCCGCTGAGTACGGGCTGGCCGTTGTAGCCCACGGTAAGGTTGTCGACCTCAAGGGCGGTGGCTGTCTGCACTTCTTTTCCTTGGCCTACTGTCTAGCGCAACGCCTGCACGATGACGCTGGTATCGTACTTGAGCATTTCGATATACGTTGGCGCCGGGCCGCCAGGCGGGCTGGTGTAATGGACGTAGAGCTCCGGCGCCATCTTGGCTCCCGTTTCTCGGGCCACTTGTTCAGCTAACTGAGCATTGCTGCCCTGCTCCAGGAAGACCGCCGGCGCGCCGGTCTCCTTAATCTTAGTCACGAGCGCGGCCAGCGACTGGGCCGAGGGTTGGCTGCCCGGGGTGACGCTTGGCACCACGGCGCCCACCACGCGAAAGTCGTAGCGGTCGGCGTAGTAGCCCAGGGCCTCGTGGTCGGTCACCAGCAGGCGCCGCTCCGGCGACAGAGTAACTACCTGGTTGCGGATCCAGGCATCAAGGTCCTGCAATTGCTGCTTGTACTGCCGCGCGTTGGCCTGGTATTCGGTCGCACCGGCGGGGTCGGCTGCCACCAACCCTTTTTCGATGTTGTCCACGTAAGTCTGGGCCAGGTTGGGGTCGAGCCAGTAGTGCATATCGGCCTCCCCCGGCACCGTCGGCGCGCCCGAGCGCTGCTTGGGGACCAGCCCGGCCGAGGCTTCGATGGTGGAGGCGCTCGGCGGGCGCGAAGCGCCCAGCGGGCGGGCGAGGAACTCCTCCAAGCCCTGTCCGTGGATGATGAGCACGTCGGCGTCGGCGATGCGCCGGACGTCGCTGGGCGTCGGCTCGAAGCCGTGAGGGTCTACCCCCGGCGGTAGCAGGCTATCTACTTGGAGACGCTTGCCGGCGACGTTCTGGGCGATGTCGGCCAGAAATGTAGTGGTGGCCAGCACTTTGAGGCTGGGGCCAGAGCTGGTCGTCGCGTTGCCGCTCTGCTGGCACCCGGCCAGAAGTAGCATCAGCGTCAGCAACAGAGCCAGACCGAGTCGCGTAGTTGTCACCCACCCAGAGACAATAATAGGCGCACGAGGCGCCCGTAGGATGTTCGTCTTCATTTTGGCAAAGATAGCATCGCACTCAGGCGCTTGTCAAGTGTGAAGCCCCCGCTGCCACCGTAGCAGCAGGGCGTCGCGGACAGCCGATCCTCTCCCTCGCCTGGCGAGGTTGGGTCGTCCATCCTTGCGGAACGCTAGCCGGCCGGCTCCGGTCGCGCCGATACGGCCAGGGCCAGCCAGGCCAGGCTGAATCCGGCCAGAACCGCCGCCGCAACGAACATGGCGCCGAAGCCCTGGGCATCGGCCAGCAGACCGGCCAGCAGCGGCGGGAAGAGGGCGAAAGGAGCCATCGTGGTGCCGCCCAGGCCGATGTAGGTTGGCCTCTCCGCCGGCGGACTGAACGAGAGCACCATGTTGAAGTGCGAGACGTTCAACGCCCCCGTGGCTGCCCCCAGGAGCGCGAAGGCGGGGTACATCTGCCAGACCTCGACCGCACCGAGGGCCAGGAGATTGCTGCCCACCGTGGCCACTGCCCCCAGCATCAGCACCCAGCGGTGGCCGTGCCGGTCGGCTATCTGGCCCCAGACGATGGTGCTGACGGTCTGCGTGGCCAGCAAGAAGAACGTGAAAATCGCCACCTGCTCCTGGCCCGCGTCCAGTCGGCTGAGGGCGTAGACGGTGAGGAAGCCGTTGCCCATCGTGCCGCCCAGGGTGAGGGCGCGGGCCACCAAATAGGACATGAAGCCGGGGTCGCGCCGCAACACGTCCGGCAGCCGGCGCACATAGTCGGCGAAGGGCACGGGCGGCCTCGTCACCGGTAGCGGCTGCTCCCGCACCAGCAGGAGTAACACGAAAGAGGCCGCGAAGCCGCAGAAGGCGGCGGCGAAGCAGAGCGCGTAGCTGAGCGGGAAGGGGTAGTTGCCGAGGAAGTAGGCGGCCAATCCCGCCCCGCCCACCCCGGCCAGAGCGGAGAGCGTGCCCCCCAGGGCGAACTGCCGGCCGCGCAGCCTGGCCGGAATGCACTTGGCGATCATGGCCATCCACATCGGCATAAAGATGCCGCCGGCGAACGCCGCCAGAGCGAAGAAGAGCAGCGTCAAGGCCAGGGCCAGGGTAGGCTGGGACAGCGCCAGCAACCCCGCGGCCAGGGCCATTGCCAGGTAAGGCACGCGTTCCCAAATCGTCACCGCCAGCACCAACGGCAGCAGGCGCTCGCGCCGCTCGGCGAAGTTGGCGGAGAGCACCGAGGGCAGCGACCAGCCCACGGTCATGATCGCCGGCAACGCCCCGATGGCCAGATTGGAGGCCCCTAGCTCCCGGGCGAAGGCCGGCAGCACGGTAGTGGTCGCCGCCAGGCTGAGCCCCAGGCCGAAGAAGCCCATCTCGCCGCTAATGGCCAAGACGTTGCGGCGCAGATTGGCCTCGACGAACGCCTTCCCCTCGCCCACCGCGGCCGGCTCAGTCAACACCATGGGCCTTCCTCGGATCTTTGACCAAGAAGACCAGGCAGAGCAGGCTGAGAACGGCAAAGACGGCGGCCGTGCCGAAGACCGCGCCGAAACCGACGGAGTCGGCCAGCAGACCGCCAACCAGCGGTACCACAAATGAGATGGGCGCCATCGTGCTGCCGCCCAGGCCGATGTAAGTCGGACGGTCGCTGGGCGGGCTGAACTCGAGCATGATGGTCATGTGCGAGATGTTCACCGCGCCCAGCGAAAACCCCATCAGGACGAAGACCCCGTACAGCGCCTGGGCGTCGCCGGCCCACAGGGCCAAGGCGCTGGCGCCAGCACTGCACACGGCGCCGAGAGTGAGCACGACCTTGTGGCCGCGCTGGTCGGCCAGCTGGCCGCAGACCACCGTGCTCAAGACGAGCGCTCCTTGCAGAACGAGGGTGAAGATGGCGACCTGCTCCTGGTCGACCGCCAGTCGCGTAAGACCGTAGACCGTGAAGAAGCCGTTGCTCATCGTGCCGCCGATGGTCAGGGCTCGGGCCACGAGGTAGGCCGAGAAACTGCGGTCTCGCCGCAGCACCTCCGGCAGGCGCCGCATGTAGGCGCCGAAAGGAATCGCCGGTTTGGCTGCCGCGACGGGTGGCTCGCGGGTCATAGAGAGAAAAGCGAACGAGGCCGCGAAGGCGAGGAAGGCCACGAAGAAACAGAGCGCGTAGCTATCGGGGAAGGGGAAGCTACCCAGGAAATAAACCGCCAGCACCCCGCCACCCACGCCCGTCACGCCGGAAATCACGGTTCCCAAGGCGAAGAAACGCCCGCGCAGGCGCACCGGGATTGTCTTGGCCACGATATCCAGCCAGGCGCCCATTATCACCCCGCCCGACACGGCTGCCACGGCCACGAGGAGTATGGTCAGGGCCAAGACCAACCCCGGCTGGGTCGGTGCCAGGAAGTAGGCGGCCAGTGCCAGGAAGAGGTAGGGCACCCGTTCTCCGACCGTCACGGCCAGTACCAGGGGCAGCTTGCGCTCCAGGCGCTCTATGTAGTTGGCGAAGAGGATCGAAGGCAGCCCCCAGCCGACGGTCAGAATGGCCGGGATGATGCCGATGACGATGTTGGAGGCGCCCAGCCGCTGCGCGAAAGCCGGCAGGATGGTGGTGGTGGCGATGAGGCTCAGTCCCAGACCGAATAGCCCATAGTCCAGGGAGAGCATCGACATGTTCCAGCGGAGGTTGGTACGCTCGAAGGCGTCGTCGCCCGCCGGCCGGGGGATGTTGCCGTTGGCCATAGTTCGGCATTGTAGCAGCTGCCAGGCTACCGGTGCCAGGCTAAACCGTCGACGCGTTCCTGCCTGTCCTGCTAGTTCTGCATCCGGGCCGGCCGTTCAAGCGGGACTGCCGCCGCAGCCGGGTGAGACGACGGCTGCGGCCCTGCTCGCCGGCCGCGCCAGCCCGTATCCACCTCACTGACCGCCAACGGTCATCTGGGTTAAGGGCAGGTAGCCCTGGCCCGTGCCGCTCAATTTCAGGCGGGCTCCGTCCTCGGCGCGGTAGACGACCACGACCGGCTGGTACTGCCCCGGCGGCGCCCCGGCTAAGGCCAGACAGTGCCGGTCCGGCACCAGTTCGCCGGCATCCCACCGCGTCGGCGGGTAGTCTCCCTCGTGCGGCAGCCCGTCGTGCTGCGCTCGCAGCTGGCCCTGGGCGTCCAGCATCTGCACGGAGACGTGATAGTCGAAGGCCGGTGTCCGTGCTGCTCGCCAGTAGAGCGTCAGGCAGGCTTCCGGCTCGTTCCGCGCTCCCTCCCGTGCCAGAGTGAAGCCTTCTAGATTGAGCTCGCCGCCGAAATCGGCGACCTGGTCCAGCGTGACGGCGGGGCCGGCGGTCACGGCCGGCCGCACCCTGAGGTAAGCAACGTCCACCCACCCTGCCACCACGCGCCGGTCGGTCGGAGGCACCGGCGTCGTACCCGTGTGGTCCAGCAACAGCATCTGCAGTCTGTAGGCGCCGGGGACGGCCTGCGGCGGCACGGCTAGCTGCCGTCGGTCCAGTACGACCTCCCCCTGCTGCCAAAACGAAGGGGGAAAGGCGTGCTGCTGAGGCACGAGATGGCTGGAGACGTAGACCTCCCCGTTGGGGTCGAAAAGGCGAAAAGCGGTGGTCAGATCGGTCTGCTGGTCGGCGTCGACTCGCCAGTAGGCGTCGAAATCGACCTGCTCGCCCTGTTGGACCTCCTTGGTCAGTTTTGACAGGCCGAGGAACGTAAGGCCGTTGGCGTAACTAAGATCGAGCTTCTGCTGCACCTGCGAGTCATCGAACAGGGCCCAGGCCGCCACCGGCGGGGGGAACACCTCCTGGCTCTTGGTCAGGGGGATCGAGAGGCTAGTGATGGCGAGGAGGGCGAGGAAGGCCAGGATAAGCGGCACGAACCGGCGCAGCAGGCTTGCCAGACCGGCGACTACGAGGATGCTGAAGGCTCCGATGGCCGGATACAGAAAGCGGCCGTCGCCTACCCCCGCCAGAGGCATGTACTCGTTACGCACCACGAGCACGAGAGTGGAGCCTACCGCGTACAGCACCAGCAGGCCAAGCCCGAGCGGGGCGAAGCGGCTGCCGCGCCTGCCGATCCGACCCAGCGCCAGGACGGCGAGGCCGGCCAGGCCGCCGGCGCAGACGATGGCTAGAACCACATACAGCCAGTCGGGCAGCAGCAGCTCGTTGGTCCAGCCGAATGCACCCCAGTACGTGCGGAAGATGTGCGTCAGCGTCTCGCCAAACCGCGTCGCCGAGAAGCCCCCGGGCGGCAGGAGGGAATCGCCGCTCGACGAGGTCATCGCCGAGCTATAGAGCACGATACCCAGGCCATCGCGGATTGCGATCGGCCACCAGATTGTCAACAGAGCGAAGGTCACCGGCAACGGTGCCACCGCCTTCGCCGTGCCCTGGCGCGCCGCCCGCCCGCGCCAGAGAAGAAAAGCCCAGACGACGCCGACCAGGCCGACGAGTGGCAGCACGCTCAGTTTCATTAGCACGGCCACGGCCAGGAGAGTCCCGCTCAGCGCCCCATCGCGCCACGTCAGCACCTGGCGCTTGAGCAGTGTCACGCAGTGCAGAAGCACGAGCGACGAGGCCAGGATGGCGCCGTTGTCGTTGTTCACCGTGGCGCTGAGGAAGGCAAACCCCGGCGTAAAGGCGACGAGCGCCGCCGCGGCCAGCCCCAGCCCGGTGCTACCCAGGAGGAGCCGCCCCAGGAGATAGGTGGCGATCACGGTGCCGGCGCCCATTAGGGACGAAACAAGGCGAGCCAGGTGAACCCCCAGTACGTAGCCGCGATAGGGGAACGCCTCCTCCTGGCGGTGTATGGCGACCGCGTAGCGCGCTGGGTGCTCGGGCCAGGTGACGTAGGGATTGCGATGCCACACGTTGGTCGTGCCGTCGTCGACCCACCCGATCAGCAGTGCCTGCAGCGCGTAGTACAGCGGCGTCTGGTGGGTCTCGTTCTCGCCACCGGCCCGGCCGGTGACGTGCGGTTGCGGCGCCGGCAGCGCCCGGTGCTCGGCCAGATAACGGATATACGCGTAGTGATGTGGCTCTTCAGGCGCTTCCCAAATCGGCTGCAGCACGTTGAAGAACCCGGTGATGACGAGAAAGAGGCCGACAAGCGCCGCTAGACCGATCGCTCCCCCTCTGGCACGTATCGCGGACAGCCGACTTTGCATCTACTAGCGAACCTCAGCGGCAACTCTTGTAGCGCGACGAACGGTCCCATACTACCACGATCGCCTGACTCCCTCCATACCGACGCTGCCCTTTGCAGGCGTTGACGCGGACTAGCGAGCGGCTATACTAGGCTTGGCTGGCCGCAGAAGCGGCGCGAGGAGGTTGCCCGGTGAAGATAGGCTTCTATACCACTCTCTTTCAGGATCGGCCCCTGGAGCAGATGCTGCGTTTGGGCGCCGATCTGGGGTACCAGGCGGTGGAACTGCCCGCCTTTCCCGGCAACCAGCACGTCGACGTCGCCGCCGTGCTCGCCGACGGGGGCGCCTCTTTGAAGCGTCTCGTCTCCTCCTACGGCCTGGAAATCTCAGCCCTCAACAACGCTCGCGCCGGCCAACTGGTGCTCGGTCCCCAGGACTGGACGGTCGATCGTTGGGCGCAGGGCGTGCCCTCGGAGGAGCGGGCCAGCTGGGGCGCCGAGCGAGTCAAGGACACAGTTCGGGCCGCCGCCCTGCTGGGCGTGCCTGTGGTCAACGGCTTCGTCGGTTCGCCGGTCTGGGACAAATGGTACAACTTTCCTTCCACCAACGAGCAAGCCTACGAGCGAGGCTGGCAACTGTTCGCCGAGCGTTGGCAGCCGATACTGGACGTCTGCCACGAAGAAGGAGTCAAGTTCGCCCACGAGGTGCATCCCACTGAGATCGCCTACAACGTGGAGACGGCGGAGAAGGCGGTCGAAGTCCTTGGGGGCAGGCCGGAATTCGGTTTCAACCTGGACCCCAGCCACCTGGTCTGGCAGCTGATCGATCCGGTCGTCTTCGTCAAGCGGCTTGGCCGGCGCATCTTCCACTGCCACGCCAAGGACGTGGAGCTGCAGCTGGACGAACTGCCTCGCTCGGGCGTGCTGGTCGGCGGCTCCTGGCAGCGCTGGGACTGCGGCGTTCGTCCCCGCGTGCCCGGCTGGGGCGACGTCAACTGGCGCAAGCTCATCTCGGCGCTGGCCGTGGCGAGCTACGACTACGTGCTCTCCTTCGAGCATGAATACCCTGTGATGTCGCCCGAAGACGGCATCGCCAAGGCCATCGACTACCTGCGCCCCTTGATCATCCACAAGCGCCTCGAACAGAGTTGGTGGTAAGCCGGTGGCGACCACGCCTGCCCACGGCCTGGCCGAACTGTACGCCGCCGCCACCTTCCAT
>JAMCYS010000069.1:0-1489 GCA_023473795.1 Chloroflexota bacterium
CTTAGTTGTTACTGATCCGTTGTACCTTACCCTATCTCAGACGCTGCAGGCCGAGATCCCATGTATCGCCTTTTCGTTGCTCTCGGTAGCGCTGGCCTACACCTGGTCGATTAGGCCGCTGGGGAGGGCGGGTCTGCTCCTCGCCGCTTCGTGCGGCGTCGCCTTATCCCTTGGTTGTCTCAGCAAACTTCTTGGGTTCTCCTCAGCCGTGCCAATTGGCGTGATCATTCTCTTGCGTTGGTGGCGGCTGCCAGCCGGACAACGAGCGGATTTGCCGCGGGTGGTCGGGTTCGGCGTCGGCTTCTTCATACTCATGTCAGTCGTTGTACTGCTGCCCTTCGTCGGCTCGCTAACCGAACTGTGGCAAGGTGTGGTTGTCCTTCATTTGGATGCGGGGATAGCGTACGCGGGGCAACAACAGGGAAATGCGGCGCGCATCCTCCCGTACTTGCGAGATTCATTGATTACCTATGTTGCCCTGTATGGGATTGCCGTGGCTGCGTTCAGGCGCGACCGGCGAGTGGTACCACTAATAGGCTGGCTGCTGGCCACTGTCTTTCTCCTTTGGCGGCAAACGCCTCTGCAGGCGCACCACATAGCGGTGCTTGCTGCGCCCCTTGCCGCGATAGCTGTAATCGGCATAGGCGGCTTCCTCCCTGTCCGGAAGTACCTCGGTCCTCGCACTACCAGGCTAACGGTTGTCGCTTGGTCCGTGGCTATGCTACTCGTAGCCGCAACTGCCGCGCAGGGCATTGCGAATTCATGGCATCGCTTTGAGGCCGAGGAGTCCCTTTTCGGCTCCACGAACGATTCCCTGGCGGCGGCGCTGGACCTGAGTGGACTGACTCAGGGCGATCACCTGGTCATCACCGACGGGCAGTTCGAGGCAGCCCTGGCCGACCGTGACACGCCAGCCGCGCTGGTCGATACATCGTTTGTCCGCGTGACGACGCGGTTCCTTACGGATGATCTGGTGATCGCCGAGGCATCACGACCGGAAGTGGGTGCTGTCCTATTCTGGTCGCCGCGCTTGCGTGAGGGTCTGCCTCGGTTCTACTCATGGGTGTCCACGGACTACCTGCTCGCCAAGGAGTACGGTGGCGGCAGGGAGCTCTGGGTCAGGAAGTAATCCTCCACACTGCTTGATTGGCGCGCGGCTGCCAGCCCACTTCGCCGAGCCGCAAATCACTCGCTACAGGTCTGGCATTGGTGCCGCCTGTTCGCCGTCTAGACCGCCTGCCGACAGGGCTTGCGCCGAACGGCGGCTTTGGTTATTCTGAAGCCTAGAACGCGAGCCCTCAGCCTGCCACTGAACTTCCGAGTAGACGATGACTGGCGACTTGGGCCTCGCGTCCCATTGAGTTGCTGATCCGTGCAGCCACTGGTCGGAAGGGCACCGGCGCCGCCGCCCGCCCCCCAGGGCTGGTGGGCCCGCTCGCGAGCCGGTCCAGCGTTCCCGGCCTCGGTTGAGTGGCCCGGAAGGAGCTCT
>JAMCYS010000069.1:2285-26428 GCA_023473795.1 Chloroflexota bacterium
CACGCTCGTCGCCGCGGACACGGCCGGCAACCGCGCCACTGCTACTTGGATCTTCCAGACGCAGGGCCCTAGCATCCCAACTGACTTCTCTCAAGTGGACGCCAGAGTGGAAATCGTCTACCCGTACAACGGCGCGCCCGTGGCGGAGGCCGAGCGAGCCAACATCGGCGTCTTCCTTTTCACCCCGGGCACGCTGGTGCCGGTTCCCTGTAGCTTCGCGCCGGCGGTCCGTCTCTGGCGCGCGCGGAACGCCGACCCAGCTCAGCCGGTGGCGACGGGGGTCCGGGTCTTGCGCAACGAAGGCGGCCTGACTTTTCCGGCCTGGGAATTCAACGACGTGGACGTGAGCGCCGCTCGAGATGCCAAAAACAAGCTGTTCTTCTTCGTGACCGTCGACGGGATGGGCGCCAACAGCAACGTCTGGGTGCATGGTGCCGACCCGCGCACCAACTTCCCTCAACAGGACGTGCCCACCGCCGTCGGATCCTGGTCTCAGGAGGTCGACGCTCGGGTGGAGATCGTCTACCCGTTCGAGGACGCCCCGGTCAGCCGGGCCCGGCTGGCCAATGTGGGCAGCGACATCTTCCAGCACGGGCAGCTGGTCTCCGTTGACAGTTCTCAGAACCCGTACGTCTATCTTCTGCGCTCCGTCAATACTAACGTCCCCGTTTTCGCCGCCTCCGCCGAGCGACTCATCAGCGCCACGACCGGCATGACCTACCCGCGCTGGGTGTTCAATCAGGTGGACGTGTCGGAAGCAGCTGCGGCTGCCTCGCCGGGGAACGTGATTCTCTTTCGCACGTTGGTGGACGGCGTGACGACCTTTCCCAACGTGTGGTCCCACGGCTCGGACGTCAGGACGTACTTCCCTGTGCAGGACGTGCCCGCGGAGTCCTGTCGCTGAGGGGGTGGGTCAGTGAGCGCCACTCAGGGCGAACTGGCAAACACAACGATACTGGTACCGGCTCTACGGATGACATCGGCAAGCAGGCGGCCCTGGACCTGGCGTCGGCGGGGGCTCGCGTGTTGCTGCGCGGGCGCAACCGGGCCAAGGATGAGGTGACGCGGGCGGCGATAGCACAAGCCACGGGCAACGACAACCTGGGTCTGTACGTGGCCGACTTCGTCTCGCTCGCTCAGGTGCGACGCCTGGCGGAGGAAGTGCAGGCCAACGAGAAACGCCTGGACGTGCTAATCAACAACGCTGGCGTCTTCCAGCGCCGGAGGGAGCTGACGGAAGATGGTTTCGAAGAGACTTTTGCCGTCAACTGCCTGGTGCCGTTCCTCCTGACCAACCTGCTGCTCGGTCTGCTGGAGCGCAGCGCCCCCGCTAGAGTCGTAACCGTAAGCTCAGGAATGCACTACAGCGCTCGTCTGGATTGGGGCAACCTGCAAGGAGAGAGGGACTACGACGTCTTTGCCGCCTATAGCCTCTCCAAACTGGGGGACGTGCTATTCACGCTCGAGCCCGTGGAGCGGCTGGCAGCCAGCCGGGTTACGGCCAACGCAATGGAGCCGGGGGTCAATCGCACCAATCTCCTGCGTGCCGGCTGGGGCGGCGGGGGCAGCACGGACGCGCGGGTGGGTGGTCGCCGCCTCGCCCATGTAGCCCGGACGCCGGAGCTGGCCGGCGTCAGCGGCAAGTATTTCGCCCGCGACCTGCCCGTGTCTCCCTCGCCTCTGGCCGAGGACCCCGCCGTGCGCAAGCGCTTCTGGGATCTCTGCGCTCGCCTCACCGGCCTCCTCTAGCGACAACGCCGCGCCCGCCACTCAGGACCTCGTGGGCGGCTACCACGCCAATCTAACTCAAGACGACCCAGATGGGCGTCGAAGTGATGCGCTTGCTGCGCCCGTTGGCGGACGAGGGTCTGGCGGTAGTGCTGGCTAGCTTGACATTGCGGCGAGAATACGAGAAGCTAGCTCGCAAGCGGCTAGCTTCTCTTGCTTGATCGGGCGGAGAGGGTGGGATTTGAACCCACGGTAGGGTTACCCCTACACACGCTCTCCAGGCGTGCCTGTTAAGCCGCTCCAGCACCTCTCCGCGGGGAGCCAGGGGTCATTATAGCAGCTGGCGAAGGGGGCGGGCAAGGCTGGCGGATCGTCGCTTTGACTTCTGGGCGGCGCTCGACCAGCGCCCTTGCCGGGGCGTGGCTCCCACGTCTCTCGCGACTCGACGTGCGCGCTTGAGGGGGTGAAATGGCCAAGCGAATCGCGATAGTCAACGACGACCGGGATTTCGTGGATATGGTATCGCTTCTCCTCGAGGACGAGGGCTACGAGGTTCGCACCTGCAGCCGTGGCGATGAAGCGCTCAGTCTGTTGCGTGAATGGCGTCCCAGCCTAGTGCTCCTGGATCTGCGGATGGCAGGCTTGAGTGGCTGGGAGGCGCTGGATCTCATCGAGCAGGACCCGGAACTCCCCGGCCTTCGCGTTCTCATCACCTCCGGCGCCGTCGAAGAGGTTGCCGCCCGGCGCGAGCGCCTGCGCGCCAAGAAACACGACTTCATCGCTTTGCCCTTCGATTTGGATCGCTTCCTCGGCAAGGTCAAAGAAATGGCGGGAGAGCCCTGGCCAACGACAGAAGAGAAGCCGGACCAAGGAGCCTGACGCCCTGAGTGTTCTGGCTTTCACCAGTCTGCCCGCCGGGCGCGATTCAGCACCGCCCTCGCTGCCCCTCCCGCGATCACCCGCCCTGCTGGCGCGCGCCAGCGGCGCCGCGGCTGCCCGATTTGTTACAATGTCGGCAGCCAGATGACTGAGAGGATACCCAAGAAATGACTGCCAGCGAGACTTCCCCCTCGTCCGACTTCATCAGGGCAGCAATAGCCGAGGACCTGAAGAGCGGACGTTACCAGCTCGTGCACACGCGGTTTCCACCCGAACCGAACGGCTATCTGCATATCGGGCACGCCAAGGCGATCGCCATCGACTTCGGGGTGGCTGCTGAGTTCGGCGGGCTATGCAATCTGCGCTATGATGACACCAATCCAGTCAAGGAAGACGTCGAGTACGTCGACTCGATCAAGGAGGATATCCGCTGGCTCGGCTTCGACTGGAACAGCCGCGAGTTCTATGCCTCCGATTACTTCGAGGAGCTTTACGAATTCGCCGTCCAACTGATCAAGAAAGGGAAGGCGTACGTCGACGATCAGAGTGCCGAAAAAGTAAGGCTCAACCGGGGCACCCTGACTGAGCCGGGGGTGGCGAGTCCCTACCGCGATCGTTCGGTCGCCGAGAACTTGGACCTCTTCGAGCGCATGCGCCGCGGGGAGTTCCCCGACGGCGCCCGGGTGTTGCGAGCCAAAATCGACATGGCGTCGGGCAACCTGAACCTGCGGGACCCCGTGATGTACCGGATTCTGCACAACCCGCCCCATCACCGAACGGGCGAGAAGTGGTGTATCTACCCTATGTACGATTTCGCTCACGGGCAGTCCGACTCGATTGAGGGCATCACGCATTCGCTCTGCTCGTTGGAGTACGAGGACCACCGGCCGCTCTACGACTGGTTCGTGAGTGAGCTGGGCATCTACGCGCCCCGACAGATCGAATTTGCGCGGCTCAACCTGTCCTACACCGTCCTGAGTAAGAGGCTGCTGCGGCGGCTGGTCAGCGACGGCTACGTGCGCGGCTGGGACGACCCGCGTATGCCCACCCTGTCAGGCCTGCGGCGGCGCGGCTACACGGCGGAGTCGATTCGCACTTTCTGCGATCGCATTGGCGTCTCGAAGGTCGACAGCACGGTCGACATCGCTCTGCTGGAGCACTGCCTGAGGGAGGACCTGAACAAACGCGCCCCGCGGGTAATGGGTGTGCTGCGGCCACTGCGGGTAGTCATCGAGAACTACCCCGAGGACAAGGTCGAGGGACTGGACGCGGTGAACAACCCCGAGGACCCCGCGGCGGGCGCGCGCAAGGTGCCCTTCTCGCGGGTGCTCTACATCGAGCGGGATGACTTCCGTGAGGTGCCGCCTCCCAAGTACTACCGGCTGGCGCCGGGACGGGAGGTGCGCCTGCGCTACGCTTACTTCGTCAAGTGCGTTGGCGTCGTCAAGGACGAGCAGACGGGCGAAGTGGTGGAGCTCCGCTGCACCTACGACCCGGAGACGCTGGGCGGTAGCGCCCCCGACGGGCGTAAGGTCAAATCCACGATCCACTGGGTTTCTGCCGCCCACGCCGTGCCCGCCGAAGTGCGTCTCTACGACCGCCTCTTCGCCACGGAGAACCCGAACGTCGCGCCGGAGGGGGAGGGCTTCCTCTCCAATCTGAACCCCAACTCGATAGAAGTACTGGCGGACTGCTACGTGGAACCCGCCCTAGCGGGGGCGCTGCCAGGCTTTCTCTGCCAGTTCGAGCGCCAGGGCTACTTCTGCGTGGACCCAGACTCAACGCCGGCGAAGTTGGCGTTCAATCGCTCCGTGCAGCTGCGCGACGAGTGGGCCAAGATCGAGAGCAAAGCCGCCGCGGCGAGTTGACACGGCGCTGAGCAAGACCGCCCGGAGACCATTTCTCCGGGCGGTTTCATTTTGACCACTGCCTGCCTAGCCCGGAAGGGCGGCGATGGCCTCGTCGATGCGCGCGAGCGCCTTCTGGCAGCCGAGCACGGCAATGGTCTCGAAGAGTGGGGGCGTCGCCGTGCGACCCGTCACTGCCACTCTGATCGCTCCGAACAGCTGGCCGGTCTTCACCTCCAGCTCCACGGCCAACGGCCGCAGCGTTTCCTCCAGACGGGCAGCCTCGCAACTACCCTGGGCGGCGATAGCGTTCCGCGCCGCCAGCAGAATGGTCCGGGTCTTCTCCGGGGTTAGCCCTTTCTGCACCAGCAGGCCTGGCTCATACCTCAGCTCCTCGCGAAAGAAGTACTCCGTCGCCTGCGGCGCCTCGGAGAGTAGATTGATGCGCTCCCTGATCAGCGGCACGATCGCTTCCACGTAGGCCGTGAGATCTGGGCCCACGTCGGCGGGTAGCAGGCCGGCTTTCTGTAGAAAAGGCAGTAGGCGAGCGGCCAGATCGACCGCCGGCAGCTGGCGGATGTAGTAGCCGTTCATCCAGTCGAGTTTCTCGCGGGCGAAGATAGCGGGCGTGGTACCTACTCTGTCCAGGTCGAAGCGCGCGACCAGCTCCCCGCGGCTGAAGATCTCTGTCACCCCGTCGTAAGACCAGCCAAGCAAGGCCAGGAAGTTGACGATCGCCTCCGGCAGGTAGCCGTCCTCTTCGTAGGCGGTGATCGAGGTTGCGCCGTGACGTTTGCTCAGCTTGGTCCGGTCGGGACCGAGAATGATGGGCAGGTGGGCAAACTGCGGGGGCTGCCAACCCAGGGCCTGGTAAAGCATCACGTGGCGCGGCGTGCTGGGTATCCACTCGTCCGCCCGCAAGACGTGCGTTATCGCCATCAGGCGATCGTCCACCACGACGCTGAAGTGATAGGTGGGGTAGCCGTCGCTTTTCAGCATCACGAAGTCGTCGAGGATGCGGTTCTGGATCGTGACGTCGCCGTGCATCAAGTCGTGGTAGGTAGTCTCCCCCTCCAGAGGGATGGCGAAACGGACTACCGGCGTGACACCCTGGGCCTCGAACTCGGACCGCTCCCGCGGCGTTAGGTAGCGGCAGCGGCGGTCGTAGCCCGCCGGCTCGCCTCGCTGCTTCTGCTCCTCGCGCATGGCCTCCAGGCGCTCCTTGCTGCAGTAGCAGGGATACGCCTTGCCCTCGGCCACCAACTGCTCGGCGTAGGCCTGGTAAGTCGACAGACGTTGGGACTGAAAATAAGGCTCGTACGGCCCGCCCATCTCCGGGCCTTCGTCCCAGTCGAGCCCCAGCCAGCGCAGACCATCCATGATGGCTTCCAGCGAGCCGGGCACGAGGCGCTCGCGGTCCGTGTCTTCGATGCGCAGCACGAACTTCCCGCCGTGGTGGCGGGCGAAAAGCCAGTTGAAAAGGGCAGTCCGGATGTTGCCGATGTGCGGCGTGCCAGTTGGGCTGGGAGCGAAACGCACTCTAACCGTATACAAAATCAGCTACTCCTCCTGGCTTGGCGACACCGCTGGCGTCGAACCCCGTTCATGATAGGGGCGAGCAAAGCGGGCTGTCAAACCGGTTCTGTGCTTGACACGGTTGGGGGCCGGCCGTATATTAGTTAGGCAGCCAGAGAGCGATCCCTGGCCTTAACCTGCTTACCACGTATTGGGCTGAGGATGTGGGGAGGCGGATGGAAGACTACCTGAACCCGGCGGTGGTACGGCAGGCGATACGGTCGGGGTTTTGGCGCCGGCCCACGGCTGGACTCGCCCCGGACTACGCCCAGGCTAACCTGGTCGTTCTGCCGCAGCGCCTGGCGTTCGACTTCATGCTCTTCTGCCAGCGCAACCCAAAGCCCTGCCCCTTGCTTGACGTAACGGACGTGGGTTCACCCAACCCTCAACTGCTGGCGCCCGCCGCCGACCTGCGTACCGATATCCCCAGGTACCGCGTCTATAGGGAGGGGCGTTTGGACGGCGAGGTGGACGATCTACTAGGTCTCTGGCGCCCCGACTTGGTGGCTTTCTTGCTGGGATGCAGTTTCACCTTTGAGGCAGCGCTTCTGGCGAACGGTATCCCAGTCCGCCACATCGAGGAAGGCGTCAACGTGCCCATGTTCGTAACCAGCGTGGCCTGCCTGCCGGCCGGCATCTTCCACGGGCCGTTGGTGGTGACGATGCGTCCCATCCCTGAGGACCGGGTTGTCCGTGCCGTGCAAGTGACTTCGCGCTTCCCGGGCGTGCACGGCGCGCCGGTCCATATTGGCGACCCGGCGCGACTGGGCATTCGCGACCTGGCCAAGCCGGACTACGGCGACGCCGTGACCGTCCGCGAAGGCGAGGTCCCCGTCTTCTGGGCTTGCGGGGTTACTCCGCAGGCCGTGGCACTGGAAGCAAAGCCGGAACTGCTCATCAGTCACGCTCCCGGGCATATGTTCGTCTCCGACTTGAAAAGCGAGACTCTGGCTGTGCTCTAGAGGCCTGGCTTCCTCGACCCGTCCGCACCCTGGGAGGGCAATAACCATGACCGCTGCTTACAGGTTCACTCGCCGCGAAGTGCTTCGCCTCTGTGTGGGACTGCCGGCGCTCGCCGCCCTGGCTGGGGCTTCCGTGCCGGCGGTGAGCGGCACCCCCGCCGGCCAGACTAGCATGGCCAAAGTGAAAGCCGCACGGGCCCGCCTCAGTGCCGGCCAGTTGTCGGGGGAGTATGCGACGGGTACGGTGTCCGCCGCGGGCGGCGTCGGCGCTGCCTCCGGCGGCACCGGCCTGCTGCTTTCCCAGCGCTTCGAGGCGCCGCTGCCTTTCCAGGCGCTCGGCTTCTGCTATCTCCCCCACGGGCAAGGCGACCTCTCCATCTGGTTGCGCACGAGTGCCGAGGGCGAGACGTGGACCGATTGGCACCTGTGTGGCGTGGAGAACCTAGCGCCGGCGGCGGACGGCCTGACCTATAGCACGCTCTTCTTCACGCCCGGCGATGAGCTGCACTCTTACGCGCAAGTGCGGGCGGTGTTGAAGCCGCGCGCGACGGGTGACGTCTTCTCCATCAGCGATTTTGGGTTGGTCTACATCGACGCTAGTGCGGGCCCTTCGGCGTCGGCCGAGTCTGCGTCCGTCATGGCTGCTGATGTGCCGGTGTCCGCCCTGGCGGGTGACAAGCCCTCTGTTGTCTCCCGAACAGCATGGGGATGCCCAGACGGCCAGGTTTCTTTGGGCCACTACCCTGATAATCCGACTGTCTTGCCCTGGTATCCAGATTACTTTCCTGCTACCCACATCATCGTTCATCATACCGCCACCGCTAACACCAGCGACAATTGGTACGCTGTCCTGCGTTCAATCTGGTACTACCATGCGGTGACTCTAGGATGGGCTGACATCGGCTACAACTTCCTCATCGATCCCAGCGGCACAATCTATGAGGGAAGAGCGTATGCCAATGCTACTGGACACTCGGACGACGACGTCGAGGCGGGCCACTGTTACTCTTACAACCGCTACACTGTCGGCTTGGCCATCATAGGCGACTACCGTACGACGGCCCCGACCACCGTTTCCGTCACCGCGGCAGAGCGATTGATGGCCTGGAAGTTTAGCCAGCGCGGTCTGGGGCCTGCGGATAATGGACCGATTCAGCGGGCCTGCGATCAGGCTATGGTGACTATGCCGCGCATCGCCGGCCATACAGACTACGGCTCGGCCGGCTGGGGGGCCAACGTCTGCCCCGGCTATCCTTCCCCGCAGACAGAGTGCCCGGGGGCAATGCTAGAGAACCAATTGCCGGCTATCCGCAGCGCGACGGCAAACATGACGGCCAGCTACTCCGCGGCCCTGACGGGCATCTCGATTGGGCCGAGCATGGTGGCGGTAGGCAGCCGTTTGACCGTCAGCGTGACTATCCAGAACACGGGCGGCACGACCCTGAGTAGTGGCTCGCCAGCTACCAGCTATGTCTTCAATGAGGGCGACCGGGTGGCCGGAGACACATACGGCACTTTCCGTTTGGGTCTGGACTTCGACGGCCACGACTCTAGCTACACTTACCCTTACCGCTGGGGTATCGGCGGCGACCTGCCGCCTGGGGCTTCGCGAACCATCCAGGTGGCCATCAACATCCTCGGCGAGAGCATCAAGAACTACTGGGTTGGCCTGATACGCGAGGGCGTCGGCACGGTCGTCGACAGGCAGGGGGTCACGAGTATTCAAGCCAGGGTCAAACATGGCGATATCTGCCTGGCGAATGTCAGCATCCGGCCCAGCACGGTATTCGTGGGCAACGTCCTGGGGATCTACGCCGAAGTAGAGAACTGGACCAACCAGACCTTGCAAACGCAGGGACCCAACCCCGGCTACGTCTACGCCGAAGGCGAAGTGTGCTCTGCTGATGTGGCCAACGCCTATCGTATGGGCCTGGAGTACTCCACCCGGTCGGGTGGCAAAGACCATCCCTACCGTTGGGGTCTGGGTAGTTCGGTGCCGCCGCTGACCGTACGTAGCGTGCGTGGTTTTGTGCGCTTTCCCACGGCGCGGTCGGCGAGGGACTTCTGGGTCGGCTTCGTCCAGGAAAACGTTGCCTGGGTGCAGGATAACCTCGCCCGCACCTCGGTAACCGTCAAGCAACCGGCCGCGCGAGTCCGCCTGCCATTTACCGCCCGCTAGCCCTCCCTTTGGGGGACCGCTACCTGCTCGGCCGGCGCCACTGAGGCTTGCCCATCGACGATCCGCACCGGCAGTAGTTGCCCGCGCCAGGGCACGCCGGAGAGGGAGAGGTCCGGGCAACCGGATTCGTGGTATACACAGCCGCGGCGCCGTCGCCGGCTGTTCCCGAGGTCAGAAGGACCGGCTCCCGCCCAACCAAACCCAGCACCAGGCCGGCGAGAAAACGGGTATCGGCGTGGAAGAAACCGTGCACGGCTCCCGGCGCGATGTCGCCGTTGGCTCGCGACAGGATGAAGGAAGAACCATCGCTGACAGACAGCTCGTCTTTGAACAATGGGGTAGTCCCGTGGTCTTGGGGTTGGCTAGCTCGGACTCAGCGAAGCACGAAGGTCAGCGCCAGCAAGACGACGACGATGATGGCCAGAAGCACGCCCACGCGTCGCAGGTCGCGCAGTACGTAGGAATAGTCCGTCGGCATGGCTACCACTGACGAAGCGCTTGGGCGGTCACGACGGACGGCGTAGCCACTCTGCGATCCAGGACGGCGCAGCGACACGGTCTGGCGGACGGCAGCCTCCGGCACCGGCGCCTCGGCGGGCGAGGTAACGGGTTCATCGGCGGGTGCCGTCGACGGCCAGGGCTCGACGTGGTGCAGATGGCGCGGCGGCGTCTTTTTGGTCCTACGCCCGCTGCTCTTCTTGGCCATGGCTTGCTTCCTCCTAGCGCCTCGGCGGCTCCGCCGTCAGCGGCGAAGCCTTTCTGGTGTGTCGCCAGCGAATTATAGCCCAACCCCAGGTCCGAGGCAAACGCGACGCTTGTCAGCCTCCGCGACGTTGTGCTAGACTACCGATTGTCCCGGCCACGCACACCGCCGGTGCCAGCCTCAAGGAGCGCACGTTGATCGATTTTGTTGGCAAGAGATACTGGTATTTCGCTCTGTCGCTACTGATCATCATCCCGGGCGTGATCTCACTACTTATCCCGCCCGGGCTGAAGCTTAGTGTGGACTTCACCGGTGGCACACTTTGGGAAATACGTTTCCAGCAGGAGGTGCAGGCGTCTGACGTCCGCCTGGTGTTGAGCGAGAACGGTCTGCCGGACGCCGTGGTGCAGACATCCGGCGACAAGCAGGTCCTGATTAGGGCCAAGGATATCGAGTCCGAAAGCGCCAGCGGCACCCGTGCCCGTCTCCAGGCCGCGCTCCAGCAGCGCTTTGGCAGCTTCGAAACCGTCCGTTTTGAGTCGGTAGGGCCGTCTCTGGGTGGTGAAGTAAGCCAGAAGGCAGTGCAGGCCGTGGCTCTGGCCGCTCTTGGCATACTACTATATATCTCGGTGGCCTTCAGACGCGTGCGGCGCTCGTTCCGCTTCGGCGCCTGCGCGATTGTCGCCCTGCTGCACGATGCTCTTGTGGTCCTGGGCGTTTTCTCGATTCTGGGAAAGTTGTTCAACGTCGAAGTAGATTCCCTTTTCGTGACGGCGGTACTGACCGTAATCGGCTTCTCGGTGCACGATACGATCGTCGTTTTCGACCGCATCCGCGAGAACATCACCCGCCATGCGGGCGAGAGCTTCGAGGCAATCGTCAATCACAGCATCATGCAGACGCTGGTGCGCTCGCTGAATACGTCGCTCACCGCGGCCCTGGTGATGCTCGCGCTGGTGCTGTTTGGCGGGCTCACGACCCGCAACTTTGCGTTGGCCTTACTGATCGGCATCGTTAGCGGCACCTACTCTTCCATCTTCAATGCCAGTCAGCTGCTGGTCGTGTGGGAGAACGGTGAGGTGGGCCGCCTCTTCCAGCGGTTCCGGCCCCAGCCGCAACCCGCGGCCAACGCCGTTCGCCGCTAGGGCGACCCCGGGTTAGCCAGGTCAGCAAAAGGGGCGACGCATACAGCGTCGCCCCAAGTCGTCCCCTCTGCCGCTGGGCCTTCTCGCGAAGGCTCCCTAAAGCCTCTCGTAGCGTTCGACGTCCAGAACGAAAGTGCGTCCTTTCTTCGCTCGAGCCGCGATGAGGTCCACCGCACTCGCGGCCCGCGGCTCATCGACGCCGATCAGTAAGGTGGCATTACCCTTCTTGAGGAAGCCGCTTACTGTGTTGATACGGGTAACGCCGATCTCTTCGTGCGTCAAGGCATCGATGATGGCCCCGGCATCGTCCGCCGGCACGATGGCCACGATCAGCTTCATCCCTCTTCCTCCTCCACGACGATGGGCCTGGCGCCCGAAGTCCCCTTTCCGGCGGTCCCTTGTGTCCCGTAATTATACTATAGCGCCGGGTTCTGGGCCCACTCTTCGCAAAACTGCGTAAGCAGGCGCACACCGACCCCGGTGGCACCTTTGGGTGAATATGGTCTGTCGGAATCGAGCCAGGCCGTGCCCGCGATGTCCAAATGGCACCAGGGCTTGCCGCCGACAAAGTTGGCGAGGAAGAGACCGCCGCTGATTGTGCTGGCCCCCCGGTCGCCCGAGTTCTTGACGTCCGCGATATCGCTCTTGATCAGTTCCTTGTATTCGTCCCACGCCGGCAGCTGCCAGAGCCTCTCTCCCGATTCCTCGCCGGCTCGCAGCAAGGCCTGGCAGAGGCGTTGGTCGTTGCCGACAGCGCCCGTGGCCACGTGGCCGAGCGCGGTAACTACGCCGCCCGTCAGGGTTGCCAGGTCCACGAGTACGTCGGCCCCCTCGCGAACGGCGTAGGCAAGCCCGTCCGCTAAGGCAATGCGGCCCTCCGCGTCCGTATTGACCACCTCGATCGTCTTGCCGTTCATAGCGGTAAGGATGTCACCGGGCTTATAGGCGCTGCCACTTGGCATGTTCTCAGTCGCCGGAACAATGGCCAGCACGTTGACCGGCAACTTAAGCGCGGCGATGGCCATAGCGGCGCCTATCACTGCGGCGCCGCCCGACATGTCGTGCTTCATCTCCTCCATCTTGTTGCCCGGCTTTATGGAAATGCCGCCGCTGTCGAAAGTTATGCCCTTGCCGACGAAACCAAGCGTCTTGGCCTGCTCGCCACCAGCCCGGTAGCGGAGGAAGATCAGGCGCGGCTCCTGAGCGGAGCCCTGAGCGACGCCGAGAAGGGCGCCCATCCCCAGGTGGCGCATCTCCTCCGGTGCGAGCGCCGTATAGTCCAGACCGTAGCGCTCCGCAACCTGACCGGCCTGCTCCGCCATATAGGTCGGCGTGACGAGGTTGCCTGGCCCGTTACTGAGGTCGCGCGCCAGAATGGTTGCCTCGGCTATTATCTGGCCCTTCGCGGCGCCCTCCTGCAGCCGTGGCACCTTCGCCTGGTCGTGCTCGATGATGGTCAGTTCAGCGATCGGCTGTTTGCCTTCATTGCCTTCGGTCTTGAATCTGAGGTAGCGGTAGGTACCGAGGAGAGTCCCCTCCACTACCGCCTGCCCAGCCACGAACGGCGAGAGACCGGCCTGCCCGCCGTGGGCGATGGTGGCAAAACGGTCGAGTTTCAGCTGCTGTGCCCGCCGGGCGACGCTGCCAGCTGCCTGCCTGGCCTTCTCTGCCGTGAACTCCTCTTTCTTACCTAGACCCACGACGGCCACCCGCTCCGCGGGGATGCGGCCCAGGGTGTGGAAGAGCGCCACTTCGTTGAGCTTGCCCGTCACTTCGTTTTGGGCAATCAGGCGGGAAATAAGCCCACCCAGGGCCGCGTCGATGGCTCCGGTGGCCCCGGTCGGCTGGACAACGCCCTCGAAGAGGTTGACCACGAGCAGTGGCGACGCGATTTCCGTGACCGAGCCCACAGTCACTTTGGTTTGCACTGGAATACTCCTCTTGCCGCCCGTCATCCCGGGGCGTCCCCGGCTGCTGACTTCCTTCGGCAGACCTGGTGCCGACCGGCGGCGAGCACTTCTCACTCACGATTATACACCAGGCTCGCCGGCGGCCGTGTCAGTTACCAGGCAAGGGCAGGTGTATGTCTGGGATTGGCTGAGCAGCGAGCAGAGTGGGCGGGCGCGCCGCCACCTGGTCTGCCAGAGAGTGCCTTGGCAGGGGCTTCGTCGATGGGGATGAGGGCTGGACTGAGCTGCGGGCAGCTGCGCGCGGTTCTCGGCCCGCGGTCAACACCCGAGCCAGCGGGGAACAAGTACACCCGGAGCGGTGCGACGTGTGGCGCTGCTCGCGACTGAGGCAGCGGCTGAGCCGGCTGTTATTGGAAGCGCTGCACGGTGAAGCGGAAGAGGTCAACCCGCTCCCGCGGTCTGATGCCAGCCTTGCGCTTGGCGATGTCGACCTGGGCCTCGACCGTATCCACTCCCTCCAGGTCCGGCAACAGCAAGCCACGCCGCAGGCCGGCTTGGACGATCACCCCGTAGTGCCTGGGATCCAGCGCTGCTTCGCTCTCCACTCGCTCGGGCGCTGTGAGCACGTCCACCGTATACTGGAGGTAAGGTAGTTCGCTGGCTGTAACCGGTGGAAAGCGCGGATCTCGCGTCGCGGAGGCGATGGCATTACGGATAGTCTCCAGGGCGATGTTCGCCTGGGCCGGATCGAATGTGCCGATGCAACCTCGCAAAGCGCCGTATTTGTCCTTCAAGCAGACGAACACGCCCGCCCGCCCGGCTGGAGCCTCTGCCATGTCCTCGGGAGGAGGTACTTCTTCGCTACTGGTCACCCAGGTCTCGACCGCGGCCTTGGCCAGGGCTACTAAGGGGTGCGGTGCGGTTGTGACGGCAGGCGCTTGGGACGGTGCTTGGGTCGAGATGTCCTCCATCTTTGCGTCTCCTTTCCCCAGGGGGAGGGAAGCGGCGGGGAGCGCTTTGCCGGTCGTTGGCAAGCGCCCTCGCCCGACAGGGACATTCTAGCACGCTGGGTTCGTGGGCGGGTAGTGATGCCGAGTTCTGGGCAAGAAGGCAGCAGCAGCCTGCCTGATCGGACTGCCATCCCTGGCCGACATTGCGAGCGAGGACGGCTTGACGCCGGACACCTTGTCCGCTACAATTGCTCGACATAACAGAGACGAAACACCACAGAGACGAAACACCGACGGCGGTCATTCGCCGACTGAAGCGAGGGTGCCGCGCAGGCGGTACGGTACGTGCGGGATTACCCGTGGGCCAGGCGATGATGTCGGACTCGGCTCGCCGTGGCTAGCAGAAGGGTGGTGAAGTCAGAGTGCAAGTGGTATTGCGTGAGGGCGAGAATTTTGAGAGCCTTCTGCGACGCTTCAAGTCGGCCGTTGAACACAACGGCATAATCAAGGACTACAAGAGGCATCAGGCATTCATGAGCCGCGCCGAACGGGCACGTGCGAAGGCCAAGAGAGCGGAACGCCGCCTGATGCGGCGCATGCGAAGGGCAGCCTAGGCTGGGCTGCCGGGGCCCGGGAGGCAGACTGCTGACTCGCCGGGCCCCATCTTTGTCCTCCTCGCTATCCCCTGTCTCTTCCGGAAACCTTACTCTTCGACTGGACTTCTTCGGCTGGTATGACTCTTAGGTGATCCGAGACTTCCTTGACGCTTATCACACCCTGGGCCGGTTCTCTGGCGCGCTGGCGCAGCGCCTCGCTGGGCACCGCGCCAAGTTATTCCACCACGCCGTCTTCGGTATCGACGTCGATTCCTGCCGACGAGAGATCTGCGTCCAACAGAAAGGCGTCTTTCACGCCTTCGCTCAGTTCGCAGGCGAGCGCCACTGACGGAGAACAGGAAGGCGAAAACGAAGACGCTGAAGGTGCTGACGAGTACGTTGAAGACGGCTAGAGGCACGGTTATGACGGCGATGAGGTTGCCACCCAATTGCTGGAGCAGCTGGCTGAGGCCGGTGCGCACTTATACCGACAGTCCGAAGCGAGCGAGAATGTCGTTCAGCGGCGTGAGGTTGGTCAGCGCCTGGTCGGCCAGCTGTGGCAGGCGGGTCACGAATGAGCCAAGGTCCTGGGCCACCGGCGGCAGGATCAGCCAGCCGACCAGTACGGCCAAGGCCAGAACCACGAGATAGATGGCCAACACCCCAACCGCCCGCGGGACCCGGCGCCGTTCCATACTGGCGATGGCAGGCTCTATGGTCTGGGCCAGCATTAGGCCCAGGAAGAGCACCACGAAGACGTCGAACAGCCGCAGGGCGGTCTGGATCAAGAGGATGGCTAAGAAGAGAAGGACGCCGCCGACGAGGATGCCTTTGGCTATCTTGGCGTCCATTTCCTTCTGACTCCGTACTTGGCCGGCTGCCGTTGGTTCAAAGCCAGCGGTGCTTCTCGCCAAACGAGGATGCAGGCGGCGTGCCAGACCCGCGCCCATTCTCGCCCTGCCAGGCGGAGCCTCCGATAGAGCAAGGCCCCCGCGGACCGAATCCCACGGGGGCCGAGACGAGCGCTGGTGTCCGGCAGCTACGACGACTGCTGGGCCGCCTGCGGCAGGTTCTCGTTCTGAGCGACTTCTAGTTGCACCTTCTCCTGGCGCTTCTCCCGCCAGAGGGCGACGTTCAGCACCTGATCCATGTGGCTGACCGGCACCAACTTCACCTCCTGGCGCACCTGCGCAGGGATCTCCTCCAGGTCCTTCTCGTTCTCCTGCGGATACAAGACTGTCTGGAGACCGGCACGGTGTGCCGCTAGGACCTTCTCCTTCAGACCACCGATCGGCAGCACTTTGCCGCGCAAGGTGATCTCGCCGGTCATGCCGACCTCTCTGTGCACCGGCAGCTTGCACAGCGATGAGATGATCGACGTGGCGATGGTGATGCCCGCCGAAGGGCCGTCCTTGGGGATGGCGCCGGCCGGCACGTGGACATGGATGTCGCACTTTTCGTGGAAATCGACCGGCAACCCGAGATGCTCGGCCCGGCTGCGTGCGTAAGTAAGGGCGGCCTTGGCCGACTCCTGCATCACGTCGCCTAGCTTGCCGGTCAGCAGCAGCTGGCCGCGACCGGGCGTGCAACTGGTTTCGACGAAGAGAACCTCACCTCCGACCGGCGTCCAGGCCAGCCCGGTAGCGATGCCAACCTCGTCGTCCTCGTCGCGGATCTCCTGCCGGAAACGCCAGGGACCGAGGTAGCCGGCGATATCGGCCATTCCTACCGTGGTCTTCTCGGTCAGTCCCTCGGCCACCCGGCGCGCCACCTTACGGCAGACGGTGGCGATCTCACGCTCCAGGTTGCGCACGCCTGCTTCCCGCGTGTAGCGGTTGATGATCTCGCGTAGCGCCTCGTCCTCCAGTTGGATGTCCTTTTCGCCGATGCCGTGCTCCTTGAGCTGCCTAGGCACCAGGTAGCGTTTGGCGATCTCCAGTTTCTCGTTCTCCGTGTAGCCAGGTAGCTGGATGATCTCCATGCGGTCGCGCAGCGGCGCCGGAATCGTATCAAGGACGTTCGCCGTAGTCACGAACATGACTTTCGAAAGGTCGAACGGCACGTCGAGGTAGTGATCGACGAAGGAAAAGTTCTGCGCGGGGTCGAGGACTTCGAGCAGCGCTGCCGAGGGGTCACCCTGCAGACCGGCGCTCAGCTTGTCAACCTCGTCCAGCATGAAGACCGGGTTATTGGTGCCGGCGCGCCGCAATCCTTGTAGGATGCGCCCGGGCAGGGAGCCAACGTAGGTTCGCCGGTGGCCCCTGATGTCCGCCTCGTCGCGCACGCCGCCGAGGGAGATACGGATGAACTTTCTGCCCAGCGCGCGGGCGATCGATTGACCGAGCGAGGTCTTGCCCACTCCCGGCGGGCCGACGAAACAGAGAATTGGCCCCCGCATCTCGTTGCGCAGCTTGCGCACCGCCAGGTACTCGAGGATGCGGTCCTTGATCTTCTCCAGGTCGTAGTGATCCTCGTTTAGGATTCTCGCCGCCTGAGTAATGTCCAGGCTATCTGGGGTGCTGATCTGCCAGGGCAGCGAGACCATCCAGTCGAGATAGGTTCGAATCAGCGCGTTCTCGGGCGAGGCAGCCGGCGTGCGCTGCAGCCTGTCCAGTTCGCGCTCAGCCTCCTTCAGCGCCTCCGGCGGCAGCCCCGCCTCCTGCACCTTACGCTTTAAGTCGGAGAGCTCGCCCTCGTGCTCGTCTATTTCTCCTAGTTCCTTCTGGACCGCCTTCAGCTGCTCGCGCAAGTAATACTCGCGCTGGGTCTTCTCCATCTGGGACTTCATCTCGGTCTGGATGCGATTGCCGATTTCCAGCACATCCAGCTCGCGATTGGTAAAGCCGGTTACCAGGCGCAAGCGTTCGGCGACGTCGAGCTGCGCTAGCACCTGCTGTTTCTCGGCTAGCGACAGGTTAAGCGCGGAGGACACGAAATCGCCGAGCCGGCCGCCGTCTGGCAGATTGGCGGCTGTAATCGACAACTCGTTGGGCAAGGTAGGTGACAGGGCCACCACTTTCTGGAAGACGGTTTGCAGGTTGCGGTGGAGGGCCTCCTGCTCGAGGTTCTTGTCCTGGTGGTCGTCTAGGCCACGAACCCGCACCCTCGGGTTGGGCATCTCGGCCACGAACTCCTCGATCCCGACCCGAGACAGCCCCTGTAGAAGCGCCTGCGCCCCGCCATCCGGCAGGTGAACAACGCGGACCACCGCGACGGCGGTGCCCGTTCGCTCGAAGTTATCAATCGTGACGTCCTGCTCGGGGTCCTTGAGCGCAAACAAGCCAACGACGCGTGTGCCCGTCGATGCGTCTTCCACTGCCTTCACCCACTGCTCGCCCACGATGGCCAGTGGCATCATCATATGGGGGAAGATGATTGCGTCCTTGGAGGGCAATACCGCCATTTCCTCAGGCACCGTCAGGCCTTCAGTCGACTTGGGATCCATCATGTCGGGAATCACGTCTCGTCGTTCCTCCTGACTTCCCCGCCGCCCCTGGCGGGTTTACATATGAGCCGCACTGGGCGCTTGAATAGCGAGCTACCCTCCCGTCCAGTCTACCAGCCGCGGGCCGTAGGTTCAAGCAGTGGACGGGACTGAGGCAGCGCCGCCTCTGTAGGAAGCCACCGACCGGGTTCGCGGGTCGCGAATGGCGGCTGCGCCCCAGCGCGAGCTCCACCGGCGAGGTTAGAGCCGGTAGGCTTGTGACCGGCTAGGGCGCCGTCACGAAAATGGCGCCGATCCCCAACAACCAGACGAGTAGAACAAGCAGTAACATCAGCGCCAGCAGCACGCTGACCATCACTTGGTTCTCGTACCACGGTTTGGGTGAGGGACTGGCCATGCAAACACGCCCCTTGGGAATCCGCCTTGCCATTTGCTGGGACGCAGGAAACATGCCAAGCGGGCGGGCGGTGGTCCCGGCGCGTCCGGCGAGGAGTGGGCACGACAAGTGACCCCCGTGCAGTACTGCACGGGGGTCTTGCGGGGTTCGCGGGTTGGCTGTTGGCTAGACCTGTATGCTGGTCAGGGCCGCCTTGATAGTATCCACGGCGCTGTCGATCTGCTCCTTGCCGATGACCAGCGGGGGCGACAGGGCCAGATACTCATCGCCGGCGCGGCTGAGCAGGCCCCTCTCCCGCGTCAGCTTCGTCAGCTGGGCGCCGAACTTCTGCTGCGGCTGGAACTTGGCCTTGGTCTTCTTGTCGGCCACGAACTCAATGGCGGCGATCAGGCCGAGGCCCCGCGTCTCGCCCACGAACGGGTAGTCCCGCAACTCGGCCAATCGCTCGTTGAGATAGCGACCCATTTCGGCGGAGCGCTGCACCAGGTTCTCGCGTTCGAGAATTTCGATGTTCTTCAACGCGGCGGCGCAGACCACGGGGTGGCCACTGTAGGTGTAGTTGTGCATGTAGGCCGCTCCCGGCTGGGCCATCCCGTCGAAGACCTTGTCGGCAAAGCCCACCGCGGCCAGTGGCTGATAGGCACTGGTGATGCCTTTGGCCATCGACATAAGGTCGGGCTTGATGTGCCAATGTTCGACGCCAAAGTAGGTGCCCGTCCGGCCGAAGCCGGTGATTACCTCGTCCGCGATCAGGAGCACGCCATAGCGAGAGCAGATGTCTCGTACGATTGGCCAGTACTCCTTGGGCGGGACGATGACGCCACCGGCGCCCTGTACCGGCTCGCCGATGAAGGCCGCAACGCTGTCCTCGCCTTCCGCCTGGATGGCGCCCTCTAGCGCCGTGGCACAGTCGAGTTCGCACTGGCCGTAGGTCTTGCCATAGGCGCAGCGGTAGCAGTAGGGCGCAGGGATGTGCACGATGTAGGGCGCGGGAGGGCCAAAGTTCTGCCAGAACTGGGGCAGGCCGGTAGCGGCCATCGTGTTCACCGCCACGCCGTGGTAAGCCATATGGCGGGAAATGATCTTGACTCTGTCTTTGCGTCCCTGCACGGAGTGGAAGTAGCGCACGGACTTGAAGGCCGTTTCATTGGCCTCGGCGCCACCGCAGGCGAAGTAGAAGCGATTGATGCCCTCTGGGGTGATCTGTGCCAGTTTCGCCGCCAGGTTGATCGAGGGCACATTCGCCAGATTGAGCATTGTGGGCACATAGCCCACCGCGTTGACCTGCTGAGCCACCGCGTCGGCGATCTCGGTCCTGCCGTGCCCGATGTTGACGTTCCAGAGCCCCGCCAGGCCGTCGATGTACTCCTTGCCGTCGCTGTCGGTGACGACCGCCCCGTTGCCTTTCACCAGAACGATCGGACCGGCGCCGCGAACATAGTCATAGAGATTGGTGTTGCCGTGCAGAACGTGAGCGAGGTCCGCTTGTCTCAGCTGCTCGGTGTCGTAATCCATCGGCACCCCTCCTTGTGGCGGAAATTTGCGGTGGTGATCCCAGGTGGTTGACCGCGGTGGCCGGCCCCTCATCGCCGAGACGGTTGCCGGGCGGCTTGTCTCGTCAATCATAGTACGCTGCCAGCTCGCGGTCAATCTTGGCTTGAGGACCCAGCGAGGCTCCGGTGCCTCAGGGCTGACTCTGCTGCAAATACTTTCGCAGGTCGTCCCGCAGCGAAGTGATCTCTTGCTCGAGACTGTTCAACCGGTCCAGCAGAGCCTGGGCCTCGGGTCTCAATTGTTGTGGCGGCTGGGCTGTTGTCGGCGCCTGCTGGCCGGCTGGCGGCTGCGCTGGCGTCGCTGGTTGGGCGCCGTAAAGGCTGTTGATTGCGGCGGCCACCGTTGGCTCCATCACGATCTTATTTCCGGTCGCCAATACCACCCGCTTCATTTCAGGCAGCTTGTTATTCTCGGCCTGCAGATAGATCGGTTCGACATAAATGTTGGATTTGCCAATCGGGACCACCAGCAGATCGCCCCGTATCACGCGCGAGCCGGATTGGTTCCACAGGGTCAGTTGGGAGGAGATAATCGGGTCCTGGTCGATGCGAGCGTCAATCTGCATCGGTCCATAGATCAGCTTCTCTTTCGGATACTGGTAGGCAATGAGTGTGCCGTAGGCCGCTCCGTCCGAGCGCGCGGTCAGCCAGGTGATCATGTTGTTCTTGTTGGGCGGGGTGTAGGGCAGAATAAGCGCGAACTCCTCTTTCGATTCCCCGGGCAGGCGCATGATCACGTAGTAAGGCGCAATGGCTGCCGCTTGGCTATCGGCCAGACGCCTGGCCACGTTCCAGAGGTCTTCCTTGTTGTAGAAGACCCTCACGTCTTTCATGTGGTAGGTGCGATAGAGGTCCGCCTGGATTGAGAACAGGTCCTCGGGGTAGCGCACGTGCTGCCGCAAGTCGGCCGGCATTTGGTCCAGCGGTTCGAAGAGGCCCGGAAAGACAGCAGAGTAGCTGCGAATCAGCGGATCGGAGGGTTCGGCAAGGTAGAAATGCATCGAGCCGTCGAAGGCGTCGGTGACTACCTTGACGCTGTTACGCAGGTAGTTCAGGCTACCGCGCTGCAGGCCAACTGGCTGGGAGTATGGATAGCGATCGGAAGTGGTGTAAGCGTCCTGCACCCAATAGATCCGCTCATTGGACACGACCGCGTAGGGGTCGCGATCCAAAGTGAGGAAAGGTGCCACCAGCTGGACGCGGCTAGAAATGTTGCGATTGAAGAGAATGCGGCTGTCCGGCTGCAGGGCGCCGGCGAGAAGGAGGTTGGCATCGTTGAGTTGCCAAGCGAACAACAGCCTACTCACGAAGGAGCCGATGCCAACCCCGGAGCTACCCTGGTACTCCGTGTAGACGTTGTCGTTGCCTTTGGGGTAGTCAAATTCCTGCGTCGCGGTCTTGACGATCACGTAGTCGTCCGTGTTCTCGCCGTAATAGATTTCCGGTCTGGTTAGCGGCAGGCTGCCCCGGGGCGGCACGTCCTGGAGGAACAGCTGGGGTAGGCCCTCTACCGTCACTTCGTTCACGGGGCTCATCGCCGCGCCGAAACCGTGCGTGTACTGCAGTCGGCGGTTGACCCAGGTCTGTGCTTGGGAAGGCAGTCGATCCGGTGACAGTTCGCGCGCCGAAAGCATCACCTGCCTGTACTCGCCGTTGATCATGTAGCGGTCGACGTCGACGTCGACGAAGTCGTAGTACAGCCGGATACTCTGGATCTGGTTATAGGTGTCTAACAGAGGTTGCGGGTCCCACAGGCGGAAGTTCTTGACGGTGGCCTGGTTGGCGTTCAGTTCCTCCTGAGTGACCGCGTCCGCGGCTGGGAAGTCTACTTCGGCGATCCGATCGAGGGCATAGGCCCGGTTGGTCATGGTGATGTTGTTCTGAATGTATGGGGCTTCGCGGTCCAGTTCGCTAGGCTGTACCACCAGCCGCTGGATGAGCGCGGGATAGATGCTTCCCGCGATGATGCCCACGAGTATCCAGGCCCCCAGGGCGTAGCCGGCCGGACGCAGGGAGCGGGCTCGCGCGGTGGCGAGAACCGCGACCGCGAAGACCAGCGCCAGGGCGATAGAAAGGTACAACGCCGGCCACCGCGCGTTGATGTCGGCATAGGTGGCGCCGAAAACCAGACGTCCCGGGGCATAGACCAGTTTCAGCACGTCCAGGCCACTGCCGGCCGCCATCCCTACTGCCAACAGGGCGACAAGCACAGCCAGGTGCAGGCGCGGACCGGCGCCGAGGTCGAGTAGCAGGCCCAGGTTGGGTGCGGCACCCTCGATCAGCTGGCCATCGGGCGCCACCCGCGGCACGACTAGGCGAACGACGTACACAGCGAGAGCGGCGATTAAGGCAAAGACCAGGCTGAGCATTAGCCAACCTTGCACGAGCTCGTACACCGGCAGGGCGAAGACGAAGAAGCCCACATCTTGACCGAAGAGGGGGTCGCTGACGCCGAAGGAGGCAGGGTGTAGGTACTGCAGAATCGTGGGCCAACTGCCGGCGATGCCGAGGCCTACCAGTACGGACAAGAGGACTCCGCCGGTCAGCAGTGCCAACTGCAGCCCGGCGACCCGGCGGCTTGTGCGCGCCCAGGGAATGACGATTGGCGGGGGTTCGTGGCGGCTGGCCAGCCGCATGGCCAGAGAACCGTTACCCATCACCTGCCTGTACTCGCCGTTGATCATGTAGCGGTCGACGTCGACGTCGACGAAGTCGTAGTACAGCCGGATACTCTGGATCTGGTTATAGGTGTCTAACAGAGGTTGCGGGTCCCACAGGCGGAAGTTCTTGACGGTGGCCTGGTTGGCGTTCAGTTCCTCCTGAGTGACCGCGTCCGCGGCTGGGAAGTCTACTTCGGCGATCCGATCGAGGGCATAGGCCCGGTTGGTCATGGTGATGTTGTTCTGAATGTATGGGGCTTCGCGGTCCAGTTCGCTAGGCTGTACCACCAGCCGCTGGATGAGCGCGGGATAGATGCTTCCCGCGATGATGCCCACGAGTATCCAGGCCCCCAGGGCGTAGCCGGCCGGACGCAGGGAGCGGGCTCGCGCGGTGGCGAGAACCGCGACCGCGAAGACCAGCGCCAGGGCGATAGAAAGGTACAACGCCGGCCACCGCGCGTTGATGTCGGCATAGGTGGCGCCGAAAACCAGACGTCCCGGGGCATAGACCAGTTTCAGCACGTCCAGGCCACTGCCGGCCGCCATCCCTACTGCCAACAGGGCGACAAGCACAGCCAGGTGCAGGCGCGGACCGGCGCCGAGGTCGAGTAGCAGGCCCAGGTTGGGTGCGGCACCCTCGATCAGCTGGCCATCGGGCGCCACCCGCGGCACGACTAGGCGAACGACGTACACAGCGAGAGCGGCGATTAAGGCAAAGACCAGGCTGAGCATTAGCCAACCTTGCACGAGCTCGTACACCGGCAGGGCGAAGACGAAGAAGCCCACATCTTGACCGAAGAGGGGGTCGCTGACGCCGAAGGAGGCAGGGTGTAGGTACTGCAGAATCGTGGGCCAACTGCCGGCGATGCCGAGGCCTACCAGTACGGACAAGAGGACTCCGCCGGTCAGCAGTGCCAACTGCAGCCCGGCGACCCGGCGGCTTGTGCGCGCCCAGGGAATGACGATTGGCGGGGGTTCGTGGCGGCTGGCCAGCCGCATGGCCAGAGAACCGTTACCATAGAAAATGGCGAAGAAGATGAGGGCACCGATCGCAAACAGCACGATTTCCGCGGTGAGACGCGTTAGATACACGGACTGGTAGCCGACGCTCACGAACCAGAGCCACTCGACGATGATGCCGCCCAGCCGGCCCACTACCGCATAGAGGACCAACAAGCCGGCGACGATTGCGATCCATCTTCCTTGACCCACGCCACTACCCTCCTGCCGTGCGGTCCGCAGCTAGCACTCGTGCCGCGGTGAGCCGCGGTCGCCAGTATAACAGAACGGCCCTCGCCCCGCGAGGGCCGTTCTTGTGGCCACAGGCGCTATTCAGACCCCTTGACAGGCGGACTGCTTGGCATCGCCTGGCGTCGCAGGGAGTACGCCGCCAGCAGCAAGACCAGTAGGGCCGCCAGCGCCGCGGGCATGGCCACGAGAATCGTGGGCGATTGCTTCACGGCAATGCCAGCGAAGGCCCAGGCCAGCACCAGCAAGTAGGCCACGTCGCGCCGGGTTACGGCCATCAGCGCTCCCAGAAGCGTGGCCACGGCGAGCATGATCACGGTCCACTGGACCGGATCCAGGCCCCAGGCGTCCCAGCATACTAGATAG
>JAMCYS010000109.1 GCA_023473795.1 Chloroflexota bacterium
CGACCCAACCGCCCACGACCGCCCCGCAGGGGTGAGGGGGACGTGAGCATCATCGGTTGGATAATCCTGGGTCTGCTGGTCGGCTGGCTGGCCGCGCTGGCCCTGGGCGACGGCGGCTACGGCAGCCTGGCCGACTTCGCCGCGGGCATCCTGGGGGCGGTCGTGGGCGGTTGGGTCGACGCGGCCATCTTCGGCGGCGACGTCGCCGGGCTCGACGCCGCCAGCCTGCTGGCCGCCGTTCTCGGGGCCGTCATCGCGGTCGCCATCTACCGGGCCCTCGCCGGCGCCCGCCGCCTGGCGGGCTGAGGCAGTCGTCGGCCGGGGAGGGCCCGACTGCGGTACGGCGCCACCTGTCATTGTGAGCGGCCGGCAGGCCGCGTGGCATCACTCATAGCCCTATGGGCCGCCAACGGGAACGAATACGGCCTCGAAGGGACGACCGGCGGCGCCACGTCTTGGAGTGCGCAGGCAATTGTCCCCCGACAGGGGGGCTTGCTTGCGCTCTGGAAGGCGGCGGCTGGCCGCCGCACTCCAGATTAGATGAGGTGGCCAAACAGGCCAGATGCCTCGTCGCGCCGCTCCTCGGGATGACAGGCGAACCCGTCCGCCCTGCCCGCCAGCCGGGTCGCCGGGAATTGTTGTGTTACAATCGGCCACAGCGATTCGGAAAGCGGTGGTGCCGAGTGGCATTGGAGCAGATTGCCAAACCCTGGCTCTTCCTGGCCCCCATGGCGGGCTACGCCGATTGGGCCTTCCGCGAGCTCTGCTACGGGCTGGGCGCCGAGGTGACGGTTTCGCACCTGATGCCGGCCGAGGGCTTCGCCGGCAGGCCGCGCCGGCTGCTGGCCGCCTTTGGCCGCTGCCATGGCGAGCGGCCCTTCTTCGTGCAGCTCTACGGCAAATACCCCGAGCACTTCCAGAGGGCGGCGCGGGCGCTGACGGACGCCCTGCCGCTGGCCGGCATCGACATCAATATGGGCTGCCCCGCCCAGCGGGTGGTGGGCTCCAGCCACGGCAGTGCCCTGCTGCGCGAGCCCGAGCGCGCCGCCGCCATCGTCGCCGCCGCCCGCGCCGGCACCCACCTGCCGGTCAGCGTCAAGATCCGCGGCGGCTGGGACAGCTGCGTCGCCCCCGAGTTCGCCCGCCTGCTGGAGGAGGCCGGCGCCAGCCTCCTTACCATTCACGGCCGCACCCGCGAGCAGCAGTACCGCGGCCGGGTGGACCTGGCGATGATCGCCGCCACCAAGCGGGCGGTGGGCATCCCGGTGGTGGGCAACGGCGACGTCGTCGACGTGGCCACCGCCCGGGCCATGCTGGCGACCGGCGTGGACGGCATCATGGTCGGCCGTGGCGCCATCGGCAACCCGGGCCTGTTCGCCGAGCTGCGGGCGGCGCTCAAGGGGGAACCGCGCTACCTGGGCGGGCACGAGGTCTCGGTAGAGCTGATCCGCCGTCACGCCCGCCTGGCCTGGCAGGAGGGCGGCGACCGCGCCTTCCGCGACCTGCGCAAGCACCTCATCGCCTACGCTCGCGGCAGCCTGGCGGCGGCCCAACTGCGCAAGGGGGTGGAGAGGGTCTCCTCCTGGCCGGCCCTGGAGGAGTGGCTGGACGAGTTCGCCGCCGCTCCGCGCCTGCCCTGCCCCGGCCCCCGGGCCGCCCCCAGCTCCCGCCAGGCCCGCCCCGATTTCTAACCGATTCCTATGAAAATGGGCACTTGCTGAGCGACCGTGGGGGCAACGTGGAGTGCGGCGGCTTGCCGCCGCCTTCCAGGGCGCGGGCAAGCCCGCGCAGTCCAGGGCTCGGCGCCACCGACCGCCTCTACGAGGAATGCCCATTTTCATTCTCGGTGGTGGCCCGCCAGGGCAATGGGCGATTCTTCAGAAAGCCATAACAGGACCTACACAAGCACCCGGCATAATGGTCACTAGATACCTGAGTGACCGAGGTGATTGTCGTGGCAAGGCAAACGCAGCCGCGGAAATGGGCGGTCGACGTCCTGCTGTTCGTTGGCTTCTGGCTCTGCTTCTTCCTGGACCTGACCGGCCTGGAGGCGCACCAGTGGTTGGGCGTGGCCCTGGGGGCGCTGGCCGTTTACCATCTGATCGTCCACTGGGCCTGGTTGAAATCGGTGACGCAGCGCTTCCTGGCCCTGACGTCGGGGCAGGCGCGGCTCTACTACCTGCTCGACGCCTCGATCGTGCTCGGCCTGGCGCTGATCCTGGCCAGCGGGCTGGTGATCTCCACCTGGCTGAACCTGCCCCTGGCGAACTACGTGGCCTGGAAAGACATCCACGTGGTGGTCTCGCTCGCCACTCTGCTGGTGGTGGTGGCGAAGTTGGCCGCGCACTGGCGCTGGCTGGCCCGCGGCACGCGCCTGCGGCTGCGGTCCTGGCGGCCGGCCATCGGCGGCCAGCCGGTCCCGCGGCCCGCGGCGGCGGTGGTCACGCGGCGCGATTTCCTCTCGCTACTGGGGGTGCTCGGCGCCTCGTACGTCGCCGCCGCGGCCAGCGCCTGGGACTTCGGCGGGACTGGCCAGGCGGGCGTGGCCCAGGCGGCGCCCGTGGCCACGCCCGTGGCCACGCCCACGGCGACTGCCGTGGCCGTGGCCCAGGCCCAGGTGGGGCGGGGGCGCGCCCGCAGGGAGGTTTCGCCCTCGGTTGCCCAGGCCACGCCCAGCAGCGCCGGGAGTGCTGTCTCGGGGGATACTGGCTCCTCGACCGCGAGCTCGGGGGCCAGCGGCACCTCGGCCAGTGCCTGCGTCGTGCAGTGCGACAGGCACTGCTCCTACCCCGGCAAGTGCCGGCGCTACGTCGACGCCAATGGCAACGGGCTCTATGATCTAGGGGAGTGTTTGTAATGACAAAGGGGCGGCCGCGCGGCCGCCCCCGTGGTTGTGCTGGCGAGGTCTCCGTCTGGCGCGGGCTAGCCGCCCTTGGACTCGATTTGCTGGCTGCCGCGGACCTGCACGCCCAGCAGCTTCTCCAGCAGAACCATCGTCGCCGCCATGTCCTTGTTGCCCAGGCCGTGGGCCTTGGCGCGCTCCAGAACCTGCGAGGCGCTGGCCGTCACGTCCAGCGGCACGGAGAGGTCGCGGCCGAGCGTCAGCGCCAGCCAGATGTCTTTGCTCAGCAGGTTGATGGTGAAGCCGGGCTCGTAGTCGCCCTTGAGGATGAAGTTGGTGACGTGGCGAGTGAGAATCGTGCTGCCGGCGAAGCCCGTGTTCAGCACGTTGTACATCGTCACGGGGTCCACGCCCCACTTCGTGCCCAGCATCATGCCCTCGGCGACGGCGGCCGAGAGGACGCCGACGAAGAGTTGGTTGACTATCTTGACTACGCAGCCGGCGCCGACCGGCCCGCAGAGGGTGATGTTCTTGCCGAGAGTTTGCAGAATCGGCAGGGCCTCGTCGAAGGCCGCCTGCTCGCCGCCGACCATGATGGTGAGGGTGGCATTCTGGGCGCCCGTGACGCCGCCGCTAACCGGCGCGTCTAGGAAGCGCAGGCCCTTGGCCTGGGCCGCCTTGGCCACTTTCTGGGCCATCGAGGGATCGTCGCTGGACAGGTCAATCAGCAGAGCCCCGGCCTTCGCGCCGGCGAGCACGCCGTTGTCGCCCAGGTAGGCGGCCTCGATCTCTACCGGACCCGGTAGCGAGGACAGCACCACGTCCGCCTGCGCGGCGGCTTCCTTGGGCGAAGGCGCGGTCTTGGCGCCCTGTGCCACGAGGTCCTGCACGGCCTTGGGCACGACGTCGAACGCGGTAACCTGGTAGCCGGCCTTGAGCAGGTTGGCGACCATGCGACTGCCCATACGGCCCACGCCGACCATGCCAATGGTTGGCTTTGCCATAACGTATCCTCCTCTTGCTGTCTGGCTTCATTCATAAGGGCCAGCCGGCAGCGTTGCCGCCGGCTGGCGCGAGCAGACAGATATATTCTAACCGCAAATGCACTCGGTTTCATACCACATTTCGGCCGAGTTGGCAACCGCAATGGCGGCAGTCGGTTCCACTACCCGGTGGCATGCCGCTTGCCGTCGCGGGAGTCTGGCGCGGTGTTTGCGGGCGCCCCAGGCCCTTCCGGGCCAGCATCGACAAAGGAGTATTTGAATGCAGGACAACGCCCAGTACGAGAGGCAGAAGAAGGCGGCCTAGCCTCTCTCGTCCCAGTGCTGCTCGCGGCGCAGGTACTCCTCCACGTCGCGCAAAATGCGGTCGGTGTCCTCGGCCTGCTCCGCATCGGCCGGAGGCGCCGGCCGCTCGCCCTCCGCCTGCTCCTCCAGCTTGCGCACGTAGAGGCGCAGGCCCTCGTTCTGTGCCAGCAGGCGGTTGAGGGTTTCGTCGAGGTACTCGCCCGCGGCCTTCAGGTCGTCCAGGTTGAGCGGCAGAGGGAGTAAGCCACAGAGCCGCACCAGCAGGGCGTGGCAGACCTTAGGATTGGCGACCGCGCGCACGTAGGCCGGGGCGTGGCCCCAAAGGCTGACGCTTTCCTTGCCCGCCTCGTGGCAGGCGAAAGTGAGGGCCGTGTGGATGCTGCTGGGGCCCTCGTAGTCCGTCAGCGATACCCCCAGCTCCTCCAGCCGCGAGCGCAGGTCGGCCGTGGTGGCCAGGCCGGAGACGCGGGGCTCGGCGGTGTGGGGCACGGCGTCGTAGAGCCCGCCCAGGCTCACCAGCAGGTCGGCGCCGAAGAGGTCCATCAGCCGCAATACCGTTTGCCCGTAGCCGTGCCAGTGCAGCTGCGGCTCGGCCGAAAGCATGATCAGCAGGTCGCGCTCGCCGGCTGGATTCGCCCAGTGATAGAGGTCGGTGGTGGGCTGGCGCTGCACCTGGATGATGCCGCGCTCGATGAGGGTGAGCGGACGGGTCTGCACGTAGTCCGCGAAGTCGTCCATTGCGATGTGGCCGAGCTTGTGGGCGTTCAACTTGGCGGCCAGGTAGCGCAGGGCGCCCGTGGCGACCTCGCCGGCGTCGGGCCAGCCGGTGAAGGCGCAGAGGAGCGCCGGCCGGCGCAGTTGCGGCCGGTCGAAGAGAACCAGCGGCCCCAGATCCTCGCTCATTGCTCCTACCTCCGCATTGCCGCTGCCGGCGACTGGCCAATCCTTCTGGCCCCAGGCCACCATTGCTGGTGCCCGCTCTACGTTACCAGACGGACTCCGGCGAGAGGGGCAGCCCCAGGTGAGCGCGCCGCCCCGGGCAGCGTCCCCGCCGGCTCGCGGCGCGCCCTAAGCCCCGGTCCCGGCCTGCTCCGTCGTATCGGTTACCTGGAAGGTTACCCTGCCCTGCCAGGTGGCCCCCGGCTTCAGGATCACCAGCCCGGCGTCCTGGCCCGCTTCGGCCATGTTGGGCGCATCGGTCAGGCAGCTGTAGGGCTCGAAGCAGATCGTCGGCCGCTCCGCCGGGGCGAATAGAACCAGGAAGGGGAACTCCGGGCCGAAGCTCACGGTTAGCTCCGCCCTCGCCTGCGGGTCGCGCAGGCACCAAAGCTCATCAGGCTGTTGCCCAGGGCCGGCAGCACCCTGGCCGTCGAGCCGCTGTGGTGGTCGCGCAGCAGGTAGCCGTCGACCCTAAAGGCCGGGTCCTTCACGCACTCGACCGCGAAGCGGGCACTGGCATCCATGCAATCCCTCTCTTCTGCCCGCACAGGCTACCCCGATTATACATCGAAAACGCCCGCCGTCGCCCCGCCCAGCGGCCGGGGATAGTGCCGCAACCTCGCCAGGTGGCCAGGTGCGAGTCTGGCCAGTCGCACGATGCATCGCCCCGGCCCAGGCCCTAACCTATGCAGTGTGGCCGAGACGGGCTTCCCCCTCTCGGGGCCAGGATTGCCGCGCCCGCGCCAAACGGCTCGCCGACCGAGGGCGGCCGCGCGAAGGGCGGGCAAGGGCAAACCTGGCCGCGAGCAGGAACGGACCTGGGGGATCTTAGCAGGATTGCGCCTGCTTGCGGTTGGGTGTATCATCCAGCAGGTCGGGGTAGTGGTCGTTCGGCCA
>JAMCYS010000144.1 GCA_023473795.1 Chloroflexota bacterium
GGTCGAGGGTGGCAAGCTGGGCGGCGAGGTGGCGGCTCCGCTCGGTCGCCAGGTGCTGGAGGGCTACTTCGGCAAGCGTTGAATGAGTCGCACGGAAGAACGCCATCATAGTTGGTGCCGGCCATCGCTCTTTCGACGCAGCATGGCTATGAGGGCACGAACCTGGTCGGTGAACTCCTCAGACATCAGAGTCCGTGCGAAGGTGGCGGCTTCGTGGGCGGAGAGCACTACGTCGGGAACGAGCACCGGGAGCCCACCGCCCTGGGCTCCGGGCTCCGTCTGGAATGCCGACTGCGTGTGGCCGTAGTCCAGGACGGCGCCGCCGGAGACGAGCCACGACAGCGGGCCTTCGAGCCCTACGAGGCCTTCCTTGAGGTCTTGGATATCTACTGCCACCTCAAGTCGAGGCAACAGGAAATGGGCGCCCTGGTCATCCCTGACCAGCGGGACGTAGGTTGCAGCGGGGGCTCCATAACCCATCACGACACCGGCGTGAGCGCACAGATGCACAAACCAGTCATACTCCCCAGACTCGGGGTCTAGTAGTTCTCCAGGATCCCGGCCCCTCGCCCGCTGATGCTTGCGCTCAGCAAGGCGCTCCTTGAGATACTCTCCCCAATCTGCCTCACTGTTTTCGTCAATCCGCCGACCGGGATTCTCCAGCAGTGGCACATCTGCTTCACCGCTCAAGGCGAAATCGGAGAAGCGTCTCATCACCCGAAATGTGCGGTAGGCCCGGTCCTCTTGGGTTCCCCGATTAGCCTTAGCTAGTCCGAGAAACAGCAGGTGTGAGACCGCGGTGTCCGCGAACGGTGGGCGGTAGACGTGGTCGGCGCTCACGACCCTGGTAGATTCGCCGCCGTTCGTGTGAATGTACCAGAGAACAACTGGCGCCAGCCAAGACAACTCTGGACTCTTGACGGTCGCCGCGTACACCGACCGCGCACTCGGACCGCGGACCATGCCGTCGAACGACATGCCAAACTGCTCGATCTCCGCCCGCACGAGGTGGCCATATAGGTTTCTGCTCTCATAGTCCTTAAGACGGTGGACGAGCGGCATTATGCGGCCGTCCCGGATGACGAGACTGGGGCGCGGGATGATGTCCAACACCGGGGCCGTCCCCATCGGACGCCACTCGGCGTCATTGACGATCACCCGCCGGTCCTGGGCGTACTGACGCAGGTCCATCGCCGCCAACCGGCTGTGCTTGTAGTCATCCTCCGGCAGCATGCTCCGGAACAGCGGCGACAGCACAAGCCCCTTAAGGGCAGCCTGGGCGTTGGTGTAGTCCCTGAGTCGGTCAGGAAAGATATCGAAATCCTGGTAATCATAGCCGTCTCCGTCTGTGTCGGCCCGCCTCCTCAGAGCCGCAGCGGAGATCATCATCGCCACTGGGTCGGGCGGCACGAAGCTACCGCGGTCGTGCTCGAAGAATACGTCGGCCACGCTAGCGTCTGTCGCGGCCGCGTACTTGTGGTCGCAGACCATGGTGACCGACTCGATCACCCTCTCTCCGAACACCCTCGTCTCCAGCCGTGAACGGGCGGCCTCTTTGTGGAGGATCGCATGCTCGCCGTGCAGGTAGTCCTTGGCGCGGTCGGGGAGGTCAAGTATGGCCTCGGAGTGCAGAGTGCCCGGCTCCAGTCGGAAGAAATTGGTGAGGATTCGCCGGGCTATATGCAGGCGCATCTCGATCTCGTTTGCGAGGCTCTCCGCTGATCTTAGGTTTTGGCACTGATGGGCATTACAGAGTTCCTCGCCTGTGGCGTTGATATCAGCGACCATCCACATGGCCATCCCGAGGAGGATTTCAATAGGCTTCTCCTCAGCGATGCGCAGTGCGACGTCGATCACCGCCCTCGCTACTGAGTCGGCATCCAGGTGACGACTGGCGAGTTCGTCCACGACGGACCGGCTGCGGTCCTGTCGTTCCCGCTCATCTTCGTCCAGTTCGGTGCGCTCGACATCGGATCGCGTCTCGATTTGGAGGCGCGAGAGTCCCGGAACGAGGTCTGGCAGAAGCAACTGCACCCCTCCATGGTGCTTGAGGTGCTCCTTGTGGTAGTACCGAAACGGAGGGGCGCCCCTACCCGCGGCGGCCTGCCGCTGCCTCACAACCACGCCGGAGGCTACCAGCTCGTTCAAGGCGTTCCTGATCCCGCGAAGCTGAATGCCAGGGCTGACCTCCGTTAAGGCCTCAACGACCTCCTCAACCTGCATACCGGACGGATGGTCGAGCAGCAAGCGCTCGACCAGACCGTTCAGGCTGCGGTCTTTACTAATCGTCATCGGCCGACCTCCATGCAGGAAACCTTACACGTCTCGCTGGCTGTTCTTCTGCCGCCAACGAGCGGCCTCATTCCGAAGATTAGGCGTAGGGGCGCCAGCCTTCGTCTTCCGCGGCCTGATCTCGACTTGGATGGAATGCCGCATCAGATCGACGGCCGAAGTGAGGACGGCGAGGCCGCGGCGCATCCTCGGGATCCGTTGAATGGCAGACTCAGACATGTCTGCCAAATGCCCACCGACCAAGCGCAGGTCCTCCGGGTCGAGGGCGAACACAAGTCGCGTGTTGCAGGTGAGGAACGCCTGGCGGTCCATCGATGAGGGCGACTGGCTGATAAGGACGACCCCAATTGCGTCGTGGCGGGCTGTCCGGACAAGTTCTCTGATCACCGAAGTCGACGGCGTTTCCTCTCCGCCCGATGGCAGGAAGTGGTGGGCCTCGTCGAGGATCAGGACGAACGGCGGCACCTGATCCTGGCGGCGCAGCGTCTGCAGCATCCGAGCGGCGGCCCCAACGACCAAGTTTCGCTGACGCTGGGGCAGGTGGCCCACGAAGACGTTGACGACCGGCTTGGTCTTCACGGCTTCCAGCCAGGTCGGCGCCTCATCTGTCAGAATCGTGGACCGGTTGTAGGCGGCCAGGACCCGGCGCTTGGCCCGTCCCGCGACGGGGATTTGCCCCACGTCTACGCCGGCCTGTTCGATCATGGCCGCAAGCCTGCCGATGCCTATCGCGATGGAGCCCGTGTCTGTTAGCTCACTTCGGGCTTCCTCGTAGACAACGTCGTAAGCCATTGCCACTATTTCATTCTGCTCCCGCGTGAGGGTAGGTACAAACGAAATGAACTCAGAAAGCCCGATAATGCTGTAGGGAATCTTGAAGTCCGCGGAGCCGGCCTTATAGTTGACGCCGTCCAGCTCCTCAGTGGCCGCGACCAGGTCGCCCAGTACGTCAAACGAGAAGACGGGGATCTCCAGCCGCTTGCATTCCTCCACGACTAGGCCGGCCGCATAGCTCTTACCGGCGCCGGTCTTACCTACGATCGTAGTCTGCCTGGCCAGCGCATCTACCGGCAGCACCGCGTCGACCTCGGTGCCTCCAGATTGCAGTTTGCCTAGGTTGATCCCGTCGTTCGGGTCGGTCGGCATATTCAGCAACTTCGGCAACGCCCCCGCGCCCAAGGTGTACACGGGTTGCCCCGTGGCCGGCAACTCCTTTGGGTCGTCGACTGAATACCCATCGCCAGCGGTGTCTGCTACAATTTCGCCGAGGACTTGAACCGTCAGAATCCGGGTGACATGCGGGGCGAGGTCGCCCGGCCGGGGCTGGCGCTGTCCGACCTGGTAAGCCTTGTTTTGCTGAAGGGTAGTCGGATCCGCCCGTGGGTTCTCCTCCGTGCCGGAGGTGACTCGCCCGTAATGGACTCTGTCCGGCCGGGTGGACTTTACGATCGCGTACGTGCCCAACTGCGGGCGGCAACCCGGTTCAACATGGAAGGGTATCTCATCGAAGGTCGGTGAGCCGGAGAACGGTGACGATGACGTGGTGCCAATACGATCCATTGGCTGGACGCCGAGCAGCGTGCCGAAGATGCCCAGCTTCTCTTGCGAGTCATCGGACATTGAGACAATCCTCCCCGAGTCGATCTCCTGGTCAGCCTTCTATTTGCCGACCACCGTTCGTGCCTCTTACACGAGAAGAATACAACAATTGATTTAGTGTTGTCAATAGTTGCAGTGACCAGATTCGTGCGATTCCTGATAGTCCGATTGGTTATACCCCTGCCGAAAACGCAGTCTGGCACCACAACCCTGATCGCACCCGCGCGCTTGCACGGTCGGTGGGTTTGCTGCATAATTACTATGTCCGTTTCGGCGGCAATGAACAAGACCCAAGGGAGACAGGACGACGTGGCAATCCATGGCTCGCCCAGACGATTCTGTAACAGAGCGGTGGGTTGGCGTCGGACAACTGAGCACCGGTCCCGGAAGTGGCGTCGTGCTCACCCATCAGCTATTGACTTGTTTTCCGGAGCCGGGGGAACTTCACTCGGGTTGCTGGCAGCCGGGCTCGATGTGCGGGCAGCGGTCGAGATCGATCAATGTGCCGCTAGGAGCTATCGCCTGGCGACACGGTTCGACCCCATTCTCGCGGATGTGCGGGAGATCAAAGGAAAAGACCTTCTGCGAGCCGCGCACCTCCGTCGTGGTGAATGCTTCTTGCTCGCGGCTTGTCCGCCGTGCCAGGGATTTTCGACCCAGAGGCGTGGCGCCGGTAAGCACTCCGACAAGCGCAACAGGCTGGTGTTCGAGTTTGTGCGTCTCGTGCGTGAAGTCAGGCCTGCCTACTTCCTGCTAGAGAATGTACCTGGGCTCGCGGAAGGCGCGGGCCAGCCGCTGTTCGGCCTAGCTAAGAAGGCCCTTCGAAGGCTTGGCTATGGTTGGTCCGAGGGAGTCCTAGATGCCGCCGACTTCGGCGTACCCCAGCATCGCAAGCGGCTGATTGTTGTTGGCGGTAGACGGCACCTACCACGGGCTCGCCTGCCTGCGCCAACTCATATCAGCCCGGATACGTTACACGCCGGACGGGGACTGGTGGCGTGGAAGACTGTGAGGGACGTTCTCCAGGGACTTACACCCCTCGGTGCGGGTCAGGCCGACACGGACGACCCTCTCCATTCTGCACCAGCGCACAATGCCACAACGCTCAGACGAATTCAGGCAATACCTGCGGATGGTGGCAGCCGACGCTCGCTACCGAGTGACCTGATTCTTGCTTGCCACAAAGGCCACAGTGGCCATTACGATGTCTACGGAAGGATGCCGTGGGATAGACCGGCACCAACGTTGACCGGTGGCTGCAACAAACCGTCCAAAGGTCGGTTTCTTCACCCAGAACAGCAGAGAGCAATTACGCTAAGGGAAGCAGCGCTGTTGCAGTCCTTCCCGCCCAAAAGTCACTTTGTCGGGAGTAGGGACTCAATCGCCGCCCAGATCGGGAACGCGGTTCCACCTGATCTGTCAAGGGCTGTCGCGGCCGAGTTGATGCAGCTGCGGACAGCGTACGTTCGGAGCTGGCTGCCCCGGCGGCGGCTCGGGGCGGCGGGTAGGAGTCGCCCTGGCCGCGCCCGCATCCAAGAAGGGTGCCTGAGAATGGGGTGCGATGAGTATGGAAGCCGTGCCGGATAGAGTAAGGCCGCCTGGCTGTCCGCCGAAGCCCGAGACCTTCGTTGAGCGCCTTATGATGTGGGATCACTGCGGGAAGAGATCCTTTCCTTGGCGCCTCACCAACGACCCCTTCGCTGTGCTTCTTGCCGAGTTTATGTTGCAGCGTACGCAGGCACCTCAGGCTGCCCGTGTGTTCCAGGCGTTCTTGGCTGCCTACCCGAACCCCGCCGCCGTAGTCTCTGCGGACGCAGGGGTGGTGGTTAGTAGTCTGGAGGCGCTGGGGCTCCGACACCGAGCCGTGCGACTCCAGGGCCTCTGTCGTGCAATCGTCGAGCGTCATGCGGGGCGGGTGCCAGAACACCTTCCAGACTTGCTTGCACTCCCGGGCGTCGGACCTTATATAGCTGCTGCCGTGCACTGCTTTGGCTGGGGACATGATGTCGCTGTGGTGGACCGGACAACCGCTAGGGTCTTGGTGAGAGTTTTCGGCCTGGAACCGGCGTCTGCCCGCGTGCATACCGATCGAGGTGTGTGGGAATTTGCCCGATCACTAGTACCGCAGGGCAGAGGGAAAGAGTACAACTTCACACTGATCGATTTCGCGGCAGCCGTGTGCAGCGTAAGACCCAAACACAGTGTCTGCCCGCTGACAGACGCTTGCTGCTACTACCTGTCTGACCACACTCCCAAGGCATCGCAAGCAGTTTGATAGAGTAAGAGCAGAAGGCGGCGAAAGCCATAGCATTCCGCTGCTGGTGCGGAGGTTTGCCGGCTACGCCCCGGCTGACAAACCCGAGGTGGCGGTACTGGTGATGGTCGAGGGTGGCAAGCTGGGCGGCGAGGTGGCGGCTCCGCTCGGTCGCCAGGTGCTAGAGGGCTACTTCGGCAAGCGGTAGGGGCCGCGGATTGCCGTGGTCTGAGCCGCCTGCTCCGTCCTCCCGGCAAGGAAATGCCCAGACGCTCTGCCCCGCATTATGGCGGCGAGGAGGGCGCGGACGTAGCCCGCGGCTAAGGCGCGCGAGCGGTGGCCCCTTTCGCTACCCTCTGCCACCTCCGGCACGTGGTCGTCGGCGAAGAAGCCCGGGAAGCTGCACTCTCGGTAGACCCTGAGGGCGGCCAGCATACCCACCTGGTCCGCGCCGACGAACGTCCCCACGAACGAGGGCACGCTGCGGCCGACATTGCGGAAGTGCAGGTAGAGCGCCTTGCCCCGCCTGGCGAAGTAGCGGATGGCCGCCAGCAGGTCGACGTCCTCCATCTCGGCCCAGGTGCCCTGGCAGAAATCCAGGCCGAGAAAGTTGCCGGGGAACGTCTCCAAAACTCTGCGGAAACTGTCCCAGCTCCGGAAGATCTGAGCCACCCTTCCCAGCGAGGGCACTAGCGGGTCGTTGGGATGCAGGGCCAGCCGCGCGCCCCACTCCTCGGCTACCGGCGGCACTGCCCGCATAAAGTTGGCGAAGTTCTGCCATATCAGCAGGAGAGCAACCACAAGGCGAGAAGTCGGCGGCTAGGTCGAGGCGACACTGCCTGGCGTCGTCCGGAGCCGGCGGGGCGGTTTGGGCGGGCGGACGACGAAGCAGATGATGAAGCCGAGGAAGTTGGTCACGGTGAAGACGTTCAGCGCCAGCTCGTAGCTACCTGTGCTGTCGTAGGCGTAGCCGGCCACCAGGGGCCCCAAGATGGCGCCCCACATCATGCCGAACTGTGAGATGCCGTAGATGGTGGCGTACCAGCGGTGGCCGAAGTAGTCGGCCACCATCGACATCGTCAGCGGCACCGAGCCCCCGTAGGACACGCCGTAGCCGACGACGAAGAAGACGAGATGCAGGGGCGATGAGCCAAGGGCGAGCACCGTGGCGCTGAGCGAGAGCAGGGCAAAGCAGCCGGCGAAGACGTAGCGCGAATCCATGCGGTCGGCTAGCCAGCCGCAGACCAGCCGCCCGGGAACGCTGGCCAGGGCCACCAGCCCGGCGATGAGGGCCGCCGTTTCGAGCGAATAGCCCCGGTCCACCATGAGCGCCGGTAGGTGGAGGAGGGCGCCGCTGGTTGTGAGATGGCGCAAGCCGAACATAAGGCAGAGCAGATAGAACGTAAACGTGCCCAGCGCCTCGCGCGGTTGGAAGTTGACTTGGCTGGCCCTGGCTCTGGCTATCGCCGACTTGGGCTCCACTCTGATGGTCGCCCCCGGCGGGTCGCCGTCCGGCCGCAGCCCATAGGGCTCCGGCTTGTGGCGAATCACCGCCGCCACGGGCAGGCCGGTGGCCAGGACGACGACCGCGATGATGTCCATGGTAGTGCGCCAGCCGTAGCCGTCTATGAGATAGCCCAGGGCCGTCGCCATGAACCCGCCGATGCCCCCGCCGCACATCAGGATGCCCATCGCCGTGCTGCGGTGGCGCACGAACCAGTTGGCCACGGCGGCCCCGACGGGCGGGCTGGCCGCCAGGCCGGTGCCGACCGAGAGGAAGACGATGAAGATCGCGTAGAAGGCTTCTATCGCGGAGACCCGGGCGAGCAGGAAGAAACCCAGACTAACCATGCACATGCCGATTACCATCATTCGCCGGGGTCCCCAGCGGTCGATGGCGATGCCTGTGAGGGGGCCGGCGATGCCCGCCTGCATGCGGGCAATGGAGAAGACGCCGGAGAGGGCGGTGCGCGACCAGCCGAACTCCTGGATCAGCGGCGTGAAGAAGACGGCCATGCCGTAATAGTAGACCGCGCCATTAATGGCGATGGCGAGGGTCCCGGCGGCGACGATCCACCAGCCGTAGAAGATGGCGGGACGCTTGGCCGGAGCGACGGTCGTGCTGGCCGCCGATGGCTCGGCCGGACTCGACATTGGCTTACCTCGTGTTATGAGCCCATTCTAGCATCCGGGCCAAGGGCTGTACACCAAGGCGAGAGGGCGGCGGTTAGGTTGCGGTTGCCGCGTTCCCGCACGCGTGCCGCAATTGGGCCTTCGGTTGGTGGCCGTGTCGATTGCCCTCGCGGCCGGGCTCGGCTATGATCGAGGAGTGGGAAAATCCCACACAGAAAGGAGGGAGGCAAGAGAATGCCCAAAGGAAGACCGAATGCGAGCCTGCGGGGCGTGGCTGCCCGCATTGATGAGAAGGGGCGTCTGCTGTTGCCATTGGTCATTCGCCGGTCGCTGGGGCTCAGGGCCGGCGACGCCGTTTACTGTCGCAGCCGCGGCGGCGTGATCCATTGTGTCAAGGCGACGAATCCCTTTGACGAGCTGGCAGAGCACGCCGTCCAAGATTACAGGGCAGGGCGTACCCGCGACGTGCGCGCTAGCGCAAGAACGCTCCGCGCGTAGCGATGACGAGTAGGCCCTACATGCTTGACGATACTGTTGCCGCCATCTCCACCCCCATCGGCGAGGGGGGCATCGGCATCGTGCGCCTGAGCGGCCCTCGGGCCCTGGCCATCGCCGGCGAGCTCTTCCGCCGCCGGCGGGGCCTGACTATGGCGCCGGCCCTGCGTTCGCACCGCCTCTACCACGGCTGGATCTGCGATCCCCAGAGCGGCGAGCCCCTGGACGAAGTGCTACTGGCCTACATGCGTGGGCCCGGCACCTACACCCGCGAGGACGTGGTGGAGATAGACTGCCACGGCGGGCCGTTGCCCTTGCGGCGGGTGCTGGAGCTGTGCCTGCGGCTGGGCGCCCGCCTGGCCGAACCGGGGGAACTGACGCTGCGCGCCTTCCTCAACGGGCGCCTGGACCTGGCGCAGGCGGAGTCGGTGCTGGACGTGGTGCGCGCCCGCACCGAAACGGGCCTGCGCCTGGCGGTAGAGCAGCTGGGAGGCAGGCTTTCCTCGGCCATCCGCGACCTACGCCGGCAAGTGCTCGAGGTGCTGGCCTACCTCACGGCGACTATCGACTTCGTCGAGGATGAGATCCCGCCCCAGGACGTGGCCGGTCCGCTGGAGATGACGCTGGCGAGGGTAGACGAATTGTTGGCCTCGGCTGACGCCGGCATCGTCTACCGCCAGGGGCTGCAGGTGGCCATCGTCGGCCGGCCGAACGTGGGCAAGTCGAGCTTGCTCAACGCCTTGCTGCGCCAGGAGCGGGCCATCGTCACGCCGATTCCGGGCACCACGCGCGATACGCTGGCCGAGACGCTCAACCTGCGCGGCATCCCGGTAGTGCTGGTGGATACGGCGGGCATCCGCGAGAGCGACCAGCTGGTGGAGCGCCTGGGGGTGGAACGGAGCCGCCGGGCGACGGCGGCGGCCGACCTGGTGTTATTCGTGCTGGCCGGCGACGAGCCGCTCACGGGTTACGACCGGGAAGTAGCTGCTCTGCTGGCCGACAAGCCGGCGGTCCTGGTGCTGAACAAGGCGGACCTGCCGACGGCGATAAGCGCGGCCGAAGCGGCGGCCCTGGTTCCGGGACGCCCCTTAGTGCGCACGGCGGCGACCGGTGGCGAGGGCCTGGCAGAGCTGGAGGAGGCGATAGTGCAGGCGGTCTTTGCCGGCAGAGCCGCGCCCTCGGCCGAGCCCCTGGTGAGCAATCCCCGCCACAAGCAGGCCCTCTGGCGGGCGCGCGAGCATCTGGCTGCGGCGCGCGAGGCCTATGCCGCCGGCCTGCCCGTGGACTGCGCGACTATCGACCTTTCCGCCGCCGTCAATGCCTTGGGCGAGATCACCGGCGAGTCCGCTACCGAGGACCTCCTTGACACCATCTTCAATCAGTTCTGCATAGGCAAATAGGGGGTGCTATAACTTCCTTAGGGGGCGGGCGATGCGCCCGCGCCAATTTGGATAGGGGAGCAAACTGAGATGCCACGAGTCGTGCATTTCGAGATAGCGGTCGACGACCCCGAGCGGGCGATCAAGTTCTACGAAGACGTCTTTGGCTGGAAGGTGCAGAAGTGGGACGGACCGGTCGACTACTGGCTGGTCTCCACCGGAGACGAGGGACAACCCGGCATCAACGGCGGCATTCTACGCAGGAGCGGCCCGCAGGCCATCGTCAACACGCTGGACGTGCCGGATGTGGATGAGTACATTGCCAAGCTGCAGGCGGCGGGCGGTACGGTGGCCCTTGAGAAGCGGGCCGTCCCGGGGACCGGCTACCTCGCCTACGGCATCGACACCGAAGGCAACATCTTCGGCATAATGCAGAGCGACCCCTCGGCACGCTGAGCGTGTCCTGTCTGCCTGTTGCCCGCCGCCTGGCTCAGAGGCGAATAGTTCTGAAATGACCGGCGATCCCCCGGCCGGCCCCGCCGGGGGGTTCGCCGTCGCTCAACCGCGAGCCTCCACCTTGTAGATCGTGAAGGAGATCGTGCCGTCGTCGCGGTAGGTACGGTAGAGGGGGGTGAGGAGGACGGCGTCACCTTCCAGCTGCCGGCGCACAGTGGCGTCGTCCTCCCAGGCGGGCAGCACCAGAAACTTGTTGTCGCGCCCTCGGTCGGCGGCCACGTTCTGCTGGAACGAGCCGATGTAGGTGTCATCGAACCAGACTATCTGCAGCGGCTGGTCGAAGAGGTAGTACTTGTAGTGCCAGGAAAGCGACTTGTAGTCGTAGATCTTGGCGCCCGGAGGGGCGTAGGCTTTGAGGTAGCCGATAACGGCGGGCAGGCCCTGATAGGTAGTGGGTCCGCCGGAGCCCGACCAACCGAGGGAGTAGGCGGACTGCAGGCCCGCCTGCACCGGCTGGGTGAGTAGCAGCCCCAGGCCCAGGACGAGGGCGCCGGCCAGAGTATAGGCTGTGGCTGGCGCCCCGGCCGGCCGGGGCGCCAGCGAGGTCAGTGCATGCCAGGGTAGGGTAAGGATTCGCGCCAGCAGGATGAGCGCGAACGGCCCGAGCCCTACCATGTAGCGGTCCCAGGCCGGCAGTTGATAGTAGACGTGCCAGCCGACGAACAGCAGGCCGAAGGCCGCCAGACCCCAGTCCGCGGCGGCGGCCAGGCGATCGTGACCCCCCCTGAGCAGCACCCCAAGATCCCACAGCAAGAGCAACGGCAGCCCGGCCAGGAGCAGGACGTTGAGTGGTGCCGAGGCAGTGAAGAACTGCAGGCTCGACTGCCACCACTCGGCCAGGCGCGCGGTATAGGTGGCGGCGAGGGCGGGAACGAGCGGGTTGTGGGCGGTGGCCAGGTCGAGGAACGGCGGCTGCTGGGGTCGGGCGGCGCTCCATTGGGCCAGCGCCAGCAGGGGCAGCGCGGTCCCGACCAGGGCAAGCAGTACGGCAAGCAGCCGGCCGGAGGGCCGGGCGCGAGAGCGGGCCAGGAACAGAACCCCAGCCAGTGCCAGGACCGGCCAGAAGAGAATCCCCTGGGCCTTGAGCGCCGGCAGCAGGCCCGCGCAGACGCCGGCGGCCAGGAAGTGGCCCCGCCCGGCCAATAGCAAGGCGAGTAACACGCAGCCAACCATGGTCGGGTCGATGAAAGCGGTGTAGGAGTAGGAAACGTCGAAGGGCGAGGCCGCCAGCAATGCCGCCGCCACCAGTCCCTCGGCGGGGCCGAAGTGGTCGCGGCAGAAGCGATAGACCAGGTAGATACCGGCGACGCTGGCGGCCAGGCTGGGCAGCGCGGCCACGGTTTCGGCGCGACCGAAGAGACGAAAACACAGGCCAAGCACGTAGAAGAAGAGCGGCGGCTTGTCTACCGGCTCGGTCTGCAGTAGCAAGTCCTTGCCGGAGGCGATGAGCAGACCGTAGGAGGCGAAAAGGGCCTCGTCCACGTGAAAGAGGCGCGACCCGAAATGGACGACGCGCAGGGCCGTGCCGACCACCAAGATGGCGAACAGCAGCAGGCGGATGAGCCGCTCCCGGCGGTCATCGGCCGGGCTGAGAATGTCCATGGGTCGATTATAGCACGCGAGTTAGCAGGCTTCCGGCGGGCCCTGGGGGTTGGCGGGGGCGCTGGCGCCTGTGCTATGATGCCCGGCAACCGTTAGATTGCGTGGTGCCGACGTTCGCTCGCGGCTCAGGCTTGCTGCCAAGCCTGGCACGCTAAATGCCAGATCGGTACTGCGCCTCCAAGGAGGCTGCGCGCGGCTGTGGACATTCTGGTACTGGTGGTCGTCGGTTTGGTGCTGGGCTTTCTCAGCGACACGCTCACGCCCGGTCGCGTGCCTTTTGGTTGGCTCCTGGGCGTGGTGCTGGGGATCGTCGGCGCGGCCGCGGCCGTCTACTTATTGCCGCCGTTGTTGGGGCTATACGTGGCCGGGGTGGCTATTGTCAACGTCGTCGTCGGGGCCATAGTCCTAACGGTGGCGGTAAAGCTGATCATCGCCTTTGCCACCAGGCGTCCCACGGACTAGAGTTCACGCGGTCTCGAGGCGACGAAGCCTGACGGGAGGGCTCTGCAGCCATGTTCAAGCTATTATACGCCTCACTGAAGTACTTCGCCCTCGGTCTGGTGCTGGGCCTCTTGACGGCGCCGCGCACCGGACGGGATTCACGGCGGCTGCTGTGGGATCAAGCCTACGGTATGGCGAAGGACTGGCTGGGAGGCTGGGGCCAGCGCGCCGGCCGAAGCGGCCACACCAGCGGCTAGGCGCTGGCTAATTTCTGACGACAGAGGTGCGGGGTTGGCGCCGAGAGAATCGGAACGGCCGCAGCTGCCCTGGCAGGCGCCGGGTGAGGAGCCCAGCGCGGCCGTGCTATTCGCTTTCCTGGTCTTGGCGCTGCTGGCGATCGGGGTCGCGATTTTCTACGGCGCGGGGTTCCTCTTCCCCAGCTGAGCGCCGGCCCTAGATCATGCGATTCTTGTTGATCACCAGCTCGAACTGGCAGCCGAGGAACTTGGCCGCCCGCCGGCAGGCCAGCATGCGTTGCAGAAAGATTTCGAAGTAGTCCATCACCCCAGCGCCGGCCTCCTCATCGATGGTCAGCTCCAGGGCGATGCTGTGCTTCACGTCGTCCACGCGGACGAAGCTGTGGACGGCGGAGAAATTGACCCGGTCGTGGATGTCGAACTCCGCTGGGTTGGGGTTACGCACGCGGCTACGGTGGACATCGGACTTGTCGGCGATGATCACCGCCGCCGCCACGTCGCTCACGGCCACGCCCGTCTGTTTCTCGTGGTTGCCCACGGCCGCCGCCACCACGGCGGCCTCGTCCACACTCATCCCCAGTTGGAGCAGCAGTTGCAGCACCAGAATGGCGCCCGTCTCCCCGTGCACGTTGCGATTGATGACGTTGCCGATGTCGTGTAGGTAGCCGGCGATGGCCGCCAGCTGCGCCTGGCGCTCGGGATAGCGCAAGTGCAGCAGGATGTTCTGGGCGATGCTGGAGACCAGACCGGCGTGGCGCAGGCCGTGTTCGGTGTAACCGATGATCCCCAGGTGCTCGTCGGCCTTGCGTAGAAGCGTGGTGAAATCGCGGTAGCGCTTGACCTCGTCGAGGGTGATCGGCGCCACCCGGCCGCTGTCGATTTCGATGCGCGGTTGGGGAGTGACGGCGCCACTGCCCCCGCGCGATTGATTGTCTAAGGACGCGGGGACGTTGCCGGTCAGCTTCAGCGTTTGGTTCTCCATAACGATCTCGTTCCTAGCCCGGCCCGGGCGTATTGGTCGCCTACGGTGTGCCCGCAGGACGGGTCGCGGTCGGCGTGGCTGCCGGCGGCACGGAAGTCGGCGTGGCTACCGGCGTGGAACTCGGCGTGCGCGTTGGCGTTGCCGCCGGGGCGCTGGTGCGCGTAGGGCTGGGCGGCGCCTGGGTCGCCGTCGGCGTCGCGGTAACGGGTGGCGGCGTGGCGCTCGCCGCCGGCGAGCCGGTCGGCGCCGCCGTGGCGCTGGCGGCAGGCGTGGCTTTGCCGGGCGTTCCCGTGCCCGTGGGCGAGCCGGTGGGCGTGGCGGAAGGCGTGGCCGTGATTATGAGCGGCGTCGGCGTCCTGGTCGGCAGTGGCGGCAGCGTGGGCGTGGGCTGCAGCGTCCGCGTGGGCAGTACGATAATGGGCGCGGTCGCGGAAGGGCTGGGGGTAGACGTGGCCGTTGGCGGCACCGGGATGGCGGTGGGCGTGGGAAAACGCGCCCTGATCTGCGGTGCAAGCAGAATCGCCGCCACGCCCAGAACGTAGAGCAGCGAAACGACCATAAACAACGCCGCGACGAAACCGAACAGAGCCTTCTGGCCGCTTGTCAGCTGGCCGTACCACTCGCGAAACGAACCCATCCACCGCCCCCACGGCCGTGCCGCCCCGGCGCGTCCGGCCGACAACGCGCGGCGGGGGCGACAACGCCCCCGCCCCCTGGCCGGGTGCCTAACTATAATACAGGCCCTACAACGGGTCAAGCCGAAGCCGCTGCGGTCGCCGTCCCTCTACCTGCGGCGTACCCCTCGACTCGCTAGGGCTGCACCACCACCGTAACCTGGAACAAGCGCGAGGGCGCGGCGCAGGCCGGCTGGGCCCGGCGGCAGGGCGGGTCGCCCGTGGCCGTGAGGGCAGTGGTGCCGGCTCGGTGGGCCTCGTAGAGACCCTGCGAGCCGCGCACCGTGAGCACGTTGACCACGCGGCTGAGAACGCTGGGGTCGGCGATGTCGACAGTCCAGTCGTAGCCCTCGCCCAGAGCGAGCAGAAAGCGTTCGCCCACGCGCATGTCGATCGTCCGGCCATCGTCGGCCAACGTCACCGAGCGACCTTCAGCCGCCGCGGGCGTGGCGGTGACCGCGGGGAGCGTCGGCGTCTGGCTCGCCGGGGTAATCGTGGTGGGCGTCGGTCCCACCGTGCCGGTAGGGGTGGGGCTGGGCGCAGTGGTGGCGATCGGACTGGCGGTGGGCGAAGGCAGTGGCCTAGCCGTCGCCGCGGGCACCGTGGCCGGGGGCCGGCAGGCGGTCAGGAGAAGAGAGACGGCGAAGAGTAGCGGCAGGGCGAAGCGTCCTGGGGAACGCATGCGTTTAGTCCTCCACGAAAGGAAGATCCTGCTTGGCGGACTTCATCGCTTCGATGACTTCCTCGCGGGAGAACGCATGCGTCTAGTCCTCCACGAAAGGAAGATCCTTCGCCTTAATTGTAGCCCTCGGGACGACCGCTGGAGCGCCCGCGAGCCGGAAGATGCGAAAGGGGTGGCAAATCCCTCGCCGCGCTCGGGACGACAGAGAGTCTTGGCACAGGCCATCGACAGGCGGGCCCGGCAGGCTCGCTACTTCGGCAGCGCGGGAGGCTCTCCGCTCGGGGGGGGCTGCCAGTGCGCCGCGGGCAAACGAAAGCGAGGGCGAGGGCTATGTAGCCCCCACCCTCGCCTTCTCCAGGCGGATAGTCGCCGAACCTACCTGGCGCGGCGCTGCAGCAGCCTGTCGGCAAGGCCGATGGCCAGAAGGGCCAGGCCGCCGATGGCCACGAACTCGATCGGGAAACCGCCGGTGCTAGGCAGAGTGGACGGAGCCGGAGTGCTCAAGGCGGCCGTGCTGGTCTCGGTGCTGGTCGCCTGAGTGGCAACGCCCGGCACCACGGTCTCGGTAGCGGTCGTGGTCGCCCCAGTCTGAGTCGCGGTGGCCTCGGACGTCGCACCCGTCTGCTGGGCCATGCTCACGGGCAGGTCACCACAGGAGACGTAGGTGTTAAGGTTCTGCGCGGACTGGTGGACGTTGACCGCCCGCTGCTGGCTCTCCAGCTGCTGCAAAGAGACATTAATTGTCGTCACCGATTGGCCGTTGACCACCGGATTCAAGGGGTATTCCGGCACTGGGTTCAAGTTATCGCAGGTGCCCATATGGATATGGGCGGGCTGAGAAACCCCGGCGGGGCCGGGCGTGATGTTGATTGTGACCTTGGTCTGGTTGCCCATCGGCTCCAGAGTCGCGGTCCCGGTTTGCCCGGAGTTGTTCTGCGCCGTCATATCGACGGTGACATTGCTCTGGGCGAGTGCGGTGAGCCCGGTTGCCAGGAAGAGTAGCAGGGCAACCAATCCGGAAAGCTTCCTCACGCTTACCTCCTAGCGCTCGCGATGAGCGCGGCCTGATGGTTCGAATTACGGCGCCAACAGCACGGTGCAAGATGCCAGCGTACCTTGGTCTTCGGTTAGACCGGCAGCAGTGCACTAGTGCCACAGCAGCCCGGGGCATGTGTAATTGGCGGGCCAAGGATGGCAGGGGGCACGGTCCGAAAGAGAGGCCAGACGGGGCCGGCGGCTGCCCGACGGGAAAGGGGTGGCTCGTGGCGCTCCCTGGTGGACGCCGGGCATTTGCCAGGGAGTCGGCCGCGACATATACTGCTCGCATGCGACCGCGCTTCAAGCTCTGGATCGAGAAGGATGGCCAGCTGGTGTTCTCCGACTGGCGGGCCCAGTTGCTGCGCACCATCGACGAAAGCGGCTCGCTTAGCGAAGCCGCCAGTCGCCTGGGCGTCCACTACCGCATCGCCTGGGAGAAGCTGCACCGCATGGAGCAGCGATTGGGCGTGAAGCTGGTGGAGGGCCATAGCGGCGGGGCCGGCGGCGGGGGCGCCAACCTCACGGACGCGGGGCGGGAGCTGCTGGCCAAGTACGAGCGGCTCACCGCCAGCCTGGACGAAGAGGTCGCCCGCCGCTTCGCCGCGCTCTTCGGCGAAGAGGGCTAGACGCCGCCCAGGCGCTATGCTAGAATCCTCACAACGCTCCTCGGGGCAAGCTTCTCCGTACCTGGAGGTCGAGGCTTTAACCGGACGTGCCGCTGTGCACTGAGAAGACGACCGGCTGAAGCCTCGACCTCCAGGAATACGATCGGCTGGCTTCGCGGCGAGAGGAGGCGCGCGTCGGCTCGTGGGAACGGGCGCCGCGCCGACGTTCGTTTCGGCGGGGCGTGGGCAAGGGTAGGAGGCGGCTGGCGCGCATGGACCTTATCCTCGGGGGTTTGGGCAACGCGCTGAACCTACTTTGGCAGCGCGATCCAGAGGTGATGTCGATCCTCTGGCTGTCTCTGCTTATCTCGGGTAGCGCCACCTGTCTTAGCCTGCTGCTGGGCATACCGCTGGGCACGGCGCTCGCCCTGGCACGCTTCCCTGGGCGCAGGGCCATCATCTCCCTGGTGAACACGGGCATGGGCATGCCCCCGGTGGTGGTGGGCCTAGTGGTCAGCATCTTCCTCTGGCGGAGCGGACCGCTTGGCGCCTTGCGGCTGATGTACACGCCCACCGCCATGGTTGTCGCCCAGTGCGTCATCGCCAGTCCCATTATCGTGGGCATCACGATGGCGGCAATGGGCCAGCTCGATCCCAAGCTGCGTTTGCAGATGCTGGGCCTGGGCGCGTCCCGCTGGCAGCTGCTGCTGGTGCTGCTGCGCGAGGCGAGATTGCCCATGCTGGCGGCGGTGATGGCCGGCTTCGGCGGCGTCATCTCCGAAGTCGGCGCGGTGATGATGGTCGGCGGCAACATCCCCGGCGACACCCGCGTGCTGACCACCGCCATCGTGCTCGAGACGTCGAAGGGCAATTTCGACACCGCCCTGGCCCTCGGCCTCATCCTTCTCCTGCTGGCCTACGCGGTCAACCTGGCGTTGACGCTGGTGCAGCAAAGGAGGGCCTAGTGGCGACGCTCGCGGTCGAGGTGCGGGGCGTGCAAGTCCTCTACGGCCAGCGGCTGGCGCTGGACGTGCCGGAGCTAGCCGTGCGCCAGGGCGAGACGCTGGGCGTCATAGGCCCGAACGGCTGCGGCAAGAGCACGCTCCTGCGGGTGCTGGCGCTCTTGCAGCGGCCGCAAGCGGGCGAGGTCTACTTCGCCGGCGAGCGGCTGGACTTAGGCCGCGGTCTGCTGCACCAGAGGCGGCGGCTGGCCATAGTCTTCCAAGAGGCGCTGCTTCTCGACACCTCGGTGTACGACAACGTGGTGATGGGCCTGCGCTTTCGCGGCGCAGACGAGGCGGAGGCGCGCAAGCGGGCCAACTTCTGGCTGGCGCGCTTGGGCGTGGGCGGCCTGGAACGCCGCCGGGCCAAGACCCTCTCCGGCGGCGAGGCGCAGCGAGTGAGCCTGGCGCGTTCCCTGGTGCTGCAGCCGGAGCTGCTCTTGCTGGACGAGCCCTTCTCCGCTTTGGACGCCCCCTCGCGCGCTGCCCTCATCGACGACCTGGGGCCAATCCTAAGGGAGGCAGCGGTGACTACCGTGCTGGTGACGCACGACCGGGGCGAGGCGATCGCGCTGTCGGAGCGCCTGGCCGTGCTGATCGACGGCACGGTGCGCCAGCTGGGAACGCCCGAGGAGGTCTTCAGCGCGCCGGCCAGCGAGGAAGTGGCCACCTTCGTGGGGGTGGAGACGATCATCCCCGGGCGGGTGGCAACGCAAGTGGCCGGGCTGGCCACGATCGAGACTCGCGCCGGCCGTCTGGAGACGATCTGCGACTGGCCGGAGCACCAGTCGGTGCTGGTGCTGGTACGTCCGGAGGACGTGACCCTGGCGCCGCTCAACGGTCCCCGCAAGCAGACCAGCGCCCGCAACGTGCTACAGGGCACCGTCAGCCGCGTCGTCTCCTACGGCCCGCTGGCGAGAGTGGTCGTAGACTGCGGCATACCTATTGTGGCGCTGATCACCCACCAATCGCGCCTGGAGCTGGGTTTCGCGCCCGGCCTGGCAGTCACCGCCTCCTTCAAAGCCACTGCCGTCCACGTGATCAAGCGAGAGTGAGTGTTCGGACCTGAGAGGAAGAGGGCAGGTTTCGGCATTCAAGGTAGGGGTCGAGCCCCTGAGCGCGCCGGGCGACGAGCGTAGAAGCGAAGGCCAACTTGCTCAATCGCTTGACAAGCAAGGAAGTGTATTGTATGCTGATGTGCGAAGTTCGCACTCTGTATACGAACCAGGGTCTCTCGTCAGGGCGCCTAGGATGGGGATTGCTGTGAAGGCACCGACCGTACCGCCGGTGGGACAACTGTTCCAAAGCCTCAGTGAGCGAGTCTACTGGGCCTTAGTGGAGTCGATTGTGCAGTGGCGCTTTCAGCCGGGCCAACGGCTGGTGCTGGAGGACCTGGCGGAGCAGCTCAGAGTAAGCCGGACCCCCGTCCGCGATGCTCTCACCCGGCTCGCGACCCTTGGCCTGGTTGAACCTACCGGCCGCCGGGGGTTCTGCGTCACCGTTCTCACCGCCGGCGACCTTATGTACCTCTACGAAATGCGTTTGATGTGCGAGCTCTTCGCCGTCCAGAAGGGTCTCGACAACCTGACATCCTCGCTGCTGGTCCAAATGGAGGTGGAGGCCGCCGAGTGCGCCCGCCTCAATGGCTCCCAAGATCCGGCGGACTGGCTGGCATCTTTGCTGCACGACCGAACGCTGCATGGGCTGCTCGTCAACCTGGCACTGAACCCCAGGCTGGTGACGATGTATGAGCGGCTCAACGTTCATATCCACGGACTGCGCGCGGGGCGCCGTCGCATCTCGCCGGAGGCGGTCCGGGAAGTGACCGAGCGCGAACACAACGCCCTGCTCGCTGCCCTGCGCGGCGGCGACAGGGCGACGGCCCAGGAGGCGATCACGAGCCACGTGACGAACGCACGCGACCGTGCCATAGCATCCCTGACCTGGAACCAAGCCGGGGAACGCGAGCCCCCCTTCCTCTGGGCGGGAGACCCCGCCAGGCTCGAGCGTCTGAGCCAGTAGTCGGTCGTTTCTGCCGTCTCCCTGCGACAGCGTGCGGGGCCCGCGAAGTGAGGTGGCGATGGCAACTACCGAGACCGGAAGTGTCGACAGCGTTCTCGGCAGGGAACCCCTGGTTCATCGACGGCCGCGCCTGGCTATCCTCCTGGGACGAGACTGGCAAGTATCCTCTCTGTTCGTTGTGCCGATGCTCGTCGTTCTGGTGGGCTTCATAGCCTACCCGTTCCTCTCCGCGATCTGGCTAAGCCTGAACTCCAAGATGATCGGCGGCGAGGCGCACTTCGTGGGCCTGGCCAACTACCAGAAGTTGCTGGGGGATAGCGCCTTCCGACGGGTGGCAACGACCAGCGCAATCTACACTTTCTTCGGCGTCGGCCTCAAGTTCATAGTCGGCTTGATTGCCGCGCTGGTCCTGCACGAAGCGCTCCGCCCCAAGAACCTTTGGCGAATGCTGCTCTTCCTGCCCTGGTCGATCCCCGTCGTCATCGGGGCCTACACCTGGCGCTGGCTTTACGACGACATGAGCGGGGTGCTCAGCCAGACGCTCCTCCAGCTGGGGCTGACTAAGGACTATGTCCTGTGGCTGGCGAACAAAGATCTGACCTTGCGCTCGATTCTCGCCGTCGTGGTTTGGCAGGGCACGCCGTTCTACATGATGAACTTCTTGGCCGGCCTGGCGGCCATCCCAGGCGAATTGTACGAGGCGGCCGAGGTCGATGGCGCCGGCGTGCTGCGTAAGTTCCTGCACATCACCCTGCCGGGATTGGTGCCGGTCATCATCATCGTTCTCATGTTGTCTACTATCTGGACGGCCAACGACATGCAGTACGTCTACATCTTGACCCGAGGGGGCCCACAGGGCGTCAGCGAGGTCTTTCCCTACTACGCCTACAAGACCGCCATCGAGGTCAAGAACCTGGCCCTCGGCGCCACGGTGCCTCTCATGTTCTTCCCTTTCCTGGCGATCATTATGTACTTCCTCACCGGCCGGATGCTTGAGGAGGACTGACCATGAGGCGCAGCAAGTTGCAGACCGCGTTGATCGTCGCCATCATGGCGATCCTGCTGGTGTGGACCATGTTCCCCTTCTACTGGATGCTGGTGACCTCGATCAAGGAGAACAACGAGATCTACAGCCCGTTGGCGACCCTGTGGCCCAGGACGTTCACGCTGCGGCACTGGGCGGAGCTCTTGAATCGCACGCCTTTTCTAGTTCACTTCCGCAACAGCTTGATTATCTCCGGCACGACGACGCTGCTGTCGATGGCCATCGGCTCGCTGGCGGCTTACGCCATCGCCCGCCTGCAGTTCCGCGGGCGCTCGGTAATGGCGCGCAGCCTGATCTACAGCTACCTCGTGCCGCCCGCGGTGCTCTTCATCCCCCTCTTTCAGCTGCTGGGCGCCCTTGACCTGCTGAACTCGATGCAGGGCTTGGTCGTCGCCTACCTCACTTTCACGGTGCCCTTCTGCACCTGGCTGCTGGTGGGCTACTTCAAGACGGTGCCCGTGGAGTTGGAGGAGGCGGCGCTGGTGGACGGTTGCACGCCCATCAACACGCTGCTGCGCATCACCTTGCCGCTCTCGGCGCCGGCGATGGTAGTGGTGGCGCTCTTCTCCTTCACCCTCAGTTGGAACGAGTTCCTCTACGCCCTCACCTTCACGACCGACAAGAACGTGCAGCCAGTCACCGCCGGTTTGTCGGGCATGGCCGTGGAGGACGTTTTCTTCTGGGGACGGATGATGGCGGCGGCGGCAGTGGGCTCGCTACCGCCGATCATCCTCTACACGGCCGCCCAGCGCTACGTCGTCCGCGGGCTGACGTTGGGGGCGGTCAAGGGTTAGCCGCCGTTTTGGCGCAAGCGCGGCCGAAGCCGCGGGCCCCGCGGAGCCGGCCGCTGGCGAATAGCCGGGCGGGCAAAGCCCCGCTCGGGGAGGAAAGAGAGGAGAAAGGCGATGTCGGACCTGACAGAGAGGCGACTCAGTCGGCGGCGGGTCTTGCAGCTATCCCTCGCGGCGGCAGGGGCGGCGGCCCTGGCGAGCTGCAGCGCCCCGACCGCGCCGCCCGCGGCCACCCAAGCCCCGGCTAAGCCCGGCGGGTTGGGAGGTGCCCTCGCGGTCTGGAACGTGACTAGCTTCAGTGAGACGGCAGACAAGGCCATCGGCGAAGTGTTCAAGGAGTGGGGGGCCAAGAACAACGTCAACGTCGATTACCAGTTGATCTCCAGCACAGGCAGCGAGTACAAGAACCGGGTCACCGCGGCCCTGGAGGCGAAGACGCCACCGGAGATCTTCTTTGTACTGAGCGGCGAGGCCCAGTACTACCGCTCCCAGGACACGTTACAGGACATCAGCGACGTCATCACGTCGGTCAAGGACCTCGAGGGCGGGATGTTCGAGGCGGCGCTGGTAAGCATTGGCCACCAAGGCAAGTACTACGCGGTCCCGTTCACGGTCAACCCCTGGGTCCTGCACGCCCGCGAAGACCTGCTCAAGGCAGCGGGGGTGCAGTACCCGAAGACCTGGGACGAGATGATCGGCATGTCCGACAAGGTCTCCAAGCCGCCCCAGATCTATACCTTCGCGATGACGCTGGGCGACGACAACGACACCTCCTACAACTTCCTGCCGCTGGCCTGGACCCACGGCGGGGCGCTGCAAAACGAGCAGGGCGCGCTAACCTTCAAGTCGCCGGGCATGGTCGAGGCCATCAGGACCGTCAAGCAAATGTGGGACAAGAAGCTGATCCCGCCCGGGGCGGTGACCTGGGACAGCTCCGGCAACAACACGGCTTACCAGAAGGGGCAGGCGGTGTTCGCCTACAACCCGAACTCGATCTACGCCTACCTGGAAGCGGAAGCCAAGAAGCCCACGGCCAGCCAGCAGGACAAGGACATGTTCGCCAACACCGGTATGTACGGCATGCCCGCCGGCCCCAAGGGCTCCTTCGACGAAATCGACGTGCGCGGCTTTGCCGCCTTCAAGGGGGCGAAGAACCCGGCGGCGGCGAAAGAGGCGCTCAAGTACCTGGTCCAGCCGGCGGGGTACGCGAAGGTCATCGAGACGGGCCTCAACCGTTGGGCGCCCGTCTACAAGAACATGATGGACCGGCCCCAGTGGCAAGCCCCGGCCTACAAGAACTACAAGCACCTGATGGAGGTCGGCAAGACCCTGGCGCACGCCGGCCCGCCCAATGCCGCCTTTGAGGAAGTCATCACCACCTGGATCATCCCGCGTATGCTGCAGGATGTAGTCAGCGGCAGCAAGGACGCCGAGAAGGCGATGAACGAAGCCTACGACAAGATGGTCGAGGTTTACAAGAAGTGGAAACAGCCTATCGCCTAGTGGCGGCGTAGGCAGAGGATAGCGCGAGAAGCAGTTCGGCCTGCGGGTCCAGCTTCTGGCTGGTGTTGCTCGCGTCGGCTGTGCCGCGGGAAGACGACCAGAACTCTCCCCGGCCCTTCCCGAACACGGGGTCGGGTAGATTGGGCTGGGCCTGTAATACGGCCCGCGACGACTGCCTGGCCGCGCACCGGGCAGGGTGAACGACCCGCCGGCGACCCGAAGTATACTATGTACGCGAGACGCCCGGCAGGCCGGAGGCGGCGCCAAATGCGCCGTGGGCGGCGGGGCAGGAGGAAGCCCGTGTACGAGGCAATACCAGACAGCGAGAAGACCGCACGCTATCGCGCCTTCTGGCAGCGGGCGGAGACCGACCGCCCGCTCATCGGCACCACTATCGCCACCATGCCCTCGGTGCGAGCCATTCGCGGCGAGGGCATGGTGCGTCCAGAGGACATGGATGTCCACGAGTGCATCAAGGAACTCGAGGAGGAATGGGAGCAGTGGCGTGACTGCGGCGGCGACGCCATCTGGTCGGCCTCGCCCGTCTGGGCGTTCCCCTGGCAAGCGGCGATGATCGGCTGCCCCATCATGCGCGACGGCGAGAACGTCTGGCAAGGCCACGTGCCCGGCGATTGGAACGAGATGGAACGACTGCGCTTCGACCCGGCCAACCCCTGGTTCCGGCGCCTCGTGGAGCTGACCACGGCCCTCAAGGAACACGCCGCCGGGCACTACCCGGTGGGTTCGGGGTTGCTGGGCGCGACGCCCTCCGACCTGATGATGATCTTCCGCGGCCAGGAGCGCCTCGCTGTCGACCTCTACGACTCGCCGGAGATGGTGGCGAAGCTCGCCGAACGCAGCATCCAGTTCTGCGTGGACCTGATGGCGCAGCTGCTGCCGCTCGCCGACCGCTACCTAGGCGGCTACACCGGCACCATTCGCTACTTCTGGGCGCCCGAGGCTATGCTGGAGACCGGGGAGGACCTGGCCTTCATGATGTCGCCGGCGGCCCACCGGCGCTTCGTCGTGCCCATCCACCGTGCCTTTTGCCGCCACTATCCCTGCAACATCCTGCATCTGCATTCCGCCCAGCTACACACCGTGCCCAACCTGCTGGATGTGCCGGAAATCCGCGCCATCGAGATTACCCCAGACTACGGCGAGGACCTGCTGCCCTATCTGGGTCTGATGGGGCAGATTCTGGAGCGCAAGCCGCTTATCGTCCACGGTATAATGACCGTGCCCGAGATGCGGGCGATGCTGCGCGTGCTGCCAGCGCGCGGCCTAGCCCTGTTCTGCCGCTGCGACAGGCCTGAAGACGCCCGAGGAGTCTTGACCGCCCTGGCCTGACCAGACGTGCCGTGCCAGCAGCTGGCGGCGCCCTTCAGCGGAGGGGCCGGCCCCTCTGCTGGCTCTCATACCGCAGTCCTGCCGCTGCACTAATAGGCCTGCGAGGCAGGGCTGTGCGGCACGCGGGTCGACCCTCTGGCCTGTTCGCCGACTAGAAGTAGGGGGTGATGCGATGCAGCCGCGCGAGAGGTTGTTGCTGGCGCTCGACCACAAGGAAGCCGACCGCGTGCCAATCGATCTAGGGGCGGGGATTGCCTGCTCGATCAACGTGGCGGCCTACGGCAACCTCAAGGCCCACCTCGGGCTGAACACGCTCACTACCGTCTCGAATCGCTTCTCTCAGATCGCCAACCTCGAGGAAGAGGTGCTGCACCGCTTTGGCGTGGACGTGCGCGCGCTGCGGCCGGGCGCCATCGGTGCGGGGGAGCCCTCCACCTGGCCCGACTCCTGGGAGGGCGACGCAGATGAGTGGGGCGTGATTTGGGCCAAGCGCCCCTATGGCCAACCCTACGAAGTTGATTCACCCCTGTGGCGCGGCGAACCCACCTTGGCCGACCTGCGGCGCTGCCCCTGGCCCGATCCCAAGGCCGGCGTCGACCCCGGTCAGCTGCGCCAGAAGGCGAGGCGCTGGCGTGAGGAAACGGATTACGGCCTCGTGCTCAGCCTCTCTTACTACCCCTTCACCCAGAGTCATCTCCTGCGTGGCCTGGCCAACTGGCTGATGGACCTGGCCGGCAACAGACCGTTCGCCGAGGCACTGCTCGACGCCGTCACCGATGTGCTCGTGGCCCGCCTGGACCACGTGCTAGGGGCGGTGGGGGACTTGGTGGACGTGGTCGGCTGGGGCGACGACCTCTCCCACCAGCACGGGCCCATGATTAGTAGGGACATGTACCGGGGCATCGTCAGGCCGCGCTACCGCCGGGTGATGGATGCGATCAAGCGGGGTACCGCGGCCAAGGCCTACTTCCACACCTGCGGCTCGGTGTACTGGTTGGTCCCCGAGCTCATAGACCTGGGGATCGACATACTGAATCCGGTGCAGGTGAGCGCCGCCGAGATGGACGACACGGCGCGTCTCAAGCGCGAGTTCGGACGGGACATCTGTTTCTGGGGTGGCGGCTGCAACTCGCAGTCGGTGCTGCCCCTGGGCACGCCACTGCAGGTGCGCGAGGAGGTGCGTCGCCGCGTCGGCGACCTGGCGCCTGGCGGTGGCTTCGTCTTTGCGCCGGTGCACATCATCCAGTCGGAGGTGCCCCCGGAGAACGTGGTGGCGATGTTCGAGGCGGCGCTGGAGTTCGGCGGCTACGGCGCCGTCAGCCGCTAGGCATCCTTGCCGCCGCTTAGCAGAGTGCGCTCGGCAACCTGGGTGGCTGTTGGCCGCGGGCAGGCGTGGAACCGGTAGCCGCCGTCCTGCCGGCGGCCGCCACGCCCGCCCCGTCGTGCAGACGGCTTAACCAGAGACGCCCGCGCCTACCAGTGCTCCCCCGTGAAGAACGAAGGCCCGGCCGCCGGCCCATCGCCCAAACGCGCCCTCGCGTACCCGAAGGCCTAGCTTTGCCGCACCCTGCAACCAGCCGAACATAGTACAGTTCGGACTGACATCCGTGCATAATCCCGTAGGGGCGGGCGTCTCTGCCCGCCCGCCAGCCATGTCCCCGAAGCGTAGCGAAGGGGGCGGCCGCGGCCGCCGTAGCGGCGTAGTTGCCAGCTCGGCGTGGGGATTAGACGGG
>JAMCYS010000040.1 GCA_023473795.1 Chloroflexota bacterium
TCCGTACCCGCCCGCCCGTCTAATCCCCACGCCGAGCTGGCAACTACGCCGCTACGGCGGCCGCGGCCGCCCCCTTCGCTACGCTTCGGGGACATGGCTGGCGGGCGGGCAGAGACGCCCGCCCCTTCGGATTATGCACGAATGCCAGTTGCCTCGCGTTGACAGGCGCCCTCCGGCGCCATTATGATTCAGCGGATTACGCCTGGGAAGGAAGTCCGCCCGTTGAACGATCCGCTCAAGGAACTGATAGACAGCCTGGTAGAGGAAAGCGGCCCGGAGGCGCTGACAGCCGAAGGGCCGGCACGCATTGACGCGACCCGCGAGAACCGCAAGGGCATCCCGGAGGTCATCCTGGCGCAGGGCAAGCGACCCGAGCACGTGCTGCAGATCGCGCATAGCTTCCTGCAGCTCACTGGCCGGGCGATCATCAGCCGCGTGGAGGCGCCGTTGCTCGAGCAAATCGAAACGGAATTCGCCGCCGTGGAGATCGAGAACCATCCCGCCTCCCGCATGGTGGTTCTCCGCCGCCCGGGTCAGATTCGGCCCACCGGCGGTGGCAAGGTAGGGGTCATCACCGCGGGCACGTCGGACGTCCCCGTAGCCGAGGAAGCGGCAATCGTCGCCGCGGAGATGGGCTGCGCCGTGACGTCGGCATACGACGTCGGTGTCTCCGGCATCCATCGCCTCTTCCAGCCACTGCGCGAAATGCTGCGCAGCGAAGTGGACGCCGTGGTCGTAGCCGCGGGTATGGACGGCGCCCTGCCCTCGGTCGTTGCCGGCCTGGTTGACGTCCCGGTCATTGGCGTGCCGACTTCGGTGGGCTACGGCCTTGGGGGCCAGGGACTCGCCGCTCTACTGTCTATGCTGCAGTCTTGCTCGCCCGGTTTGGCGGTAGTGAACATCGACAACGGCATCGGCGCGGGCGCGACGGCCGCCCTGATCGCCAACCGCGCGGCCAAAGCGCGCGAGAAGGGGTCGGCTCAGTGATCGCCTATTTCGATTGCTTCTCCGGCGCCAGTGGCGACATGATTCTCGGCGCCCTGGTGGATGCCGGACTGGAACTGGCCGACTTGGAACGGCGGCTGTCGACGCTGAACGTGCCCGGCTACTCCCTGCACGCCGAGCGTGTGCTCAGCAAGGGCATCAGCGGCACGCGCGTGCACGTCCACCTGCACGACCATCATCACCACGAGCAGGCCGAGGGCGCCGAGCATCATCACCACGAGCACCACGAAGAACACCGCAACCTGGTCGCCATACTGGGAATCATCGAGCGGAGCGGGCTGAGCGACACGGCCAAGGAGCGGGCCAGCGCCATCTTCCGCCGGCTCGCGGAGGCGGAGGCCAAGATCCACGGCGTCGCCGTGGACGAGACCCACTTCCACGAAGTAGGCTCGGTCGACGCGATAGTCGACATCTGCGGCGCCGTCGTCGGGCTCGAGCTCCTCGGCGTCGAGCACGCTTATTGTTCGGCTCTGCCGACCGGGGGAGGCACTGTGCGTTCCGCCCACGGCGTACTGCCCGTGCCGGCGCCGGCCACGCTCGAGCTGCTGCGCGCCGTGTCGGCCCCGCTGCGACCGCTAAACGTGGAGGCGGAGCTGGTCACGCCCACGGGCGCCGCCATCCTCAGCACCCTCTGCCAGTTTCGGCAGCCGAGCCTCGCTCTCACGGCAGTGGGCTACGGCTTCGGCCAGAGGGAACTCCCCTGGGCTAATACGCTGCGCCTCTGGCTCGGCCAGGCGACGGGCGGTCTGGAGGGAGACACCGTCGCCGTGATCGAGGCCAATATCGACGACATGCCCGGCGAGCTGTTAGGGGCGACGATGGAGAGGTTGCTCGGCGCGGGCGCGCTGGACGTCTACTTCACGCCGATCCAGATGAAGAAGAATCGGCCGGCGGTCAAGATCAGCGTGATCAGTCCAGAAGAGAAGGCCAACGAGCTGGCGAGGCTGGTGCTCGCGGAGACCACCACTCTGGGCGTGCGCCTGCAGCCCATGGCCAGGCTGAAGTGCGAGCGCTGGCAGGTCACGGTCGAGACGCCCTTCGGCCCCGTACTGGCCAAGGCCAAGCGGCTGGATGAGAGGATATTCCTCTCGCCGGAGTACGAGGATGCCGCTCGCGCGGCGCGAGAGCGTGGCGTACCTCTGGCCGACGTTTATGCCGCCGTCGCGGCCGCCTCCCTAGCCGGCCGGTCCGGAGTGCCGCCGACGGCCTGATCGCCCTGCCGTTTGACGGGGCTAGGTCGTTCCACTAGAATACATTCCTACGGTCGCGCGGGCGGCGCGCTATGTTGTGCCCGTCGCAGGCTTGGTTCTAGGAGCAACGCGGAAATGCACAGTTCCCAGGTCAGACGCACCTTCCTGGAGTTCTTTCGCGAGAAGGGACACCTGATCGTCCCCAGCTCGTCATTGATACCGCACGGCGACCCGACCCTGCTGCTGACCAGCGCCGGCATGGTGCAGATGAAGCCATACTTCATGGGCGAGGTGGAGCCGCCCAGCCGCCGGCTCACGTCCTCCCAGAAGTGCTTTCGGACGACCGACATCGAGCAGGTGGGCAATGAGCGTAGCCTCACCTTCTTCGAAATGCTGGGCAACTTCTCGGTAGGCGACTACTTCAAAGAGGGCGCGATTTCCTTCGCCTGGGAGCTGACGACCGAGCGTTTCGGCTTGCCGGCCGACCGCATTTGGATCACCGTTCACCCCACGGACGAGGAGGCGTTGGCTTACTGGCGCGACGTCATCGGCATTCCGGCGGAGCGCATCGTCAAGGATGCGGAAAACTGGTGGGGACCGGCGGGCGAGACCGGACCCTGCGGGCCTGACTCCGAGCTGTACCTCGACCGAGGCGAGGAGTTCGGCTGCGACAAGGTCGATTGCCGTCCCGGCTGCGACTGCGAGCGCTTCCTGGAGTTCTGGAATTTGGTCTTCATGCAGTTCAACCAGGACGAGCAGAAGCGGCGCCCGCCGCTGGCCATGCAATGCATCGACACCGGCCTGGGCTTGGAGCGAATGTCGATGATTCTCCAAGGCACGCCCACGGTCTACGAGACCGACCTATTCATGCCGATTGTGCAGACGGCTGCCGATCTGGCCGGCGTGCGGTATGGCAACGGCGGGCGCACGGACTACTCTCTGCGCGTCATCGCCGATCACAGCCGGGCGGTCGCCTTCCTGGTGTGCGACGGCGTCCTGCCCAACAACGAGGGCCGGGGCTACATCCTGCGCCGCGTGCTGCGCCGGGCCGTACGTCACGGCCGGCTCTTGGGCATTGAGGGTCCCTTCCTAGGCAAGACGGTGAACGCCGTCATCGAATTGATGGCCGACGCCTATCCCGACTTGCGGGAACGGCGCACCTTCATCGACCGTGTCGTCAGCGTCGAAGAGGCCAAGTTCAATCAAACGCTTAGCATCGGCCTCAACGTTCTGGATGAAGTCATCGCCAAGTATCGGGAGCAGGGCATCAAGATGATTCCCGGCGAAGAGGTCTTCCGCTTGCACGATACCTACGGCTTCCCCCGCGAGCTGACGGCGGAGATGGCAGCCGAACAGGGTATGGAGATAGACCTGCCGGGCTTCGAAGCGGCGATGAGCCGGCAGCGTGAGCAGGCTCGCCGCACGGCCAAGTTCGGCCTGGGCGAGCGGCCGCCGGTGGAGATTTACCAGCAGCTGCCGGTGCGTGAGTCGGAGTTCCGCGGTTACCAAGAGAACGTGCTGGAGACGACCATCGTCGGCATCCTCGCCAACGGCGAGGCAGTGGAGACGGCGGAGACCGGCCAGGACGTGGAGCTGGTGCTGCGCGAGACGCCGTTCTACGCGGAGTCGGGCGGCCAGGTGGGCGACATCGGCCAAGTCGTCACCGACACGGGGCGCATGGTCGTCACCGACGCCCAGCACGCCCTGCCAGGGCTGACCATCCACAAGGGCACCGTGCGCGACGGCAGGCTCTCCGTTGGCCAACCGGCGCGGGCCAAGCTGGACCTCGCCCGACGCCTGGATACGGCGCGCAACCATACCGCCACCCACTTGCTGCACCGGGCGCTGCGCGAAGTGCTGGGCACCCACGTCCAGCAGCGGGGCTCTTTCGTCGGCCCCGAGCGCCTGCGCTTCGACTTCAGCCACTTCGAGGCGATGACTCCGGCGGAGCTTAGGCAGGTCTCGCAGTCGGTCAACGAGCGCATCCGTGACGACCTGGCGGTGAGCGCCATTCAGACATCCTACGCGGAGGCAGTTGCCGCCGGGGCGATGGCCCTGTTCGGCGAGAAGTACGGCGAAAGCGTGCGCATGGTTAGTATCGGCGACTACAGCCGGGAGCTGTGCGGGGGTACTCATCTGCACTCCACTGGGCAGATTGGCCTGTTCTTGATTCTCAGCGAAAGCAGCATCGGCGGCGGCACCCGCCGTATCGAGGCCCTGACCGGCCGCGCTGCCGAGCGCTACGTCTACGAGGAGATGGATGCCGTTGCGGGCCTGCAGGCGCAGCTGCAGACCCACGACCTGCCGGGCAAGGTCTCCGAGCTGCAGGAGGAGCTGCACGGCCAGCGCCGCCAAGTACAGCAGCTGCAACGTCGCCTGCTGCAGCAGGAGCTCGACCGGGTACTGGCGGCGGCCCAGACTGTGGACGGCATCACGGTGGTCGCGGCCCAGGTGGACGCGCCCAATCGCGATGCTCTGCGCGACCTGGGGGACATGATCAAGGCGCGGCTGGGCTCGGGTGTGGTGGTGCTGGCCACGGTGGCCGATGGCAAGCCCGCCTACCTGACCATGGTCACCGCCGATACCAAGATCCACGCCGGCAACCTGGTACGCCAGGTGGCGTCGGTGGCCGGTGGGGGCGGAGGCGGCCGGCCAGACCTGGGTCAGGCCGGCGGGGGCGACCCAGCGAAGGTGGGCGAGGCTCTAGCCAGCGTGCCCCGGTTCCTCAAGGGCTAGAGGTAGCCTGAGTGGGGTTAGTCGTTAGGCTGGACCAGGACGACGACTTCGCTTCCGCTCGAAGCAAGCTCGCCGCGGCCGTCGGACGAGCCGTGTTGGTCATCCCGCGCGAGAGCGTCGTCATGAATCGCACCCTGGCTTTCCAGCTGCTACGCCGCTGGAGCCAGGACCACGCCGTCGAGCTGACGATTGTCGCCGGCGACGCTCCCCTCAAGCGCTTGGCGTGCGAGTTCGGCTTCCGCACGGTCTCGTCGGTGCGGGCGGCGGAACGGCGGTGGCGTCAAGACGATGCCTTGCGCCACACGCCAGGCTGGCAGGCGTGGTTGGTGCGCCAGCGCTGGCGCCTGGCCTGGTGGACCGTGGCCAGCATCGCGCTCGCTCTCGGCCTGGGTTGGCTGACGGTGAACTACCTGCCCATCGCCACGGTGCGGTTGACCCCCGTGACCCAGTCCTTCTCAGACGACCTGCAGGTGACCGCGGACCCCTCAGTCGACACAGTGGATTACAGCCGCCTTGTGGTGCCGGCGCGCTCCGTCACGGCCAAGGTAGAGGGCAGCGACCGCCTGCCCGCCACGGGCAAGAAGGAAGAGAACGCGCGCGGCTTCGTGACCTTCGGCAACCTCACCGACGGCCAGGTGCGCGTGTCGCAGGGTACGGTTGTCACTACCACTGCCGGCAAGAAGTTCACCACCGAGACGGACGCGGTGCTGCCGAGCCCCAAGTGGAGCGCGGTTCGGGTGGAGGTCCGCGCCGTCGACGCCGGGAGCAAGGGCGAAACTGAGAGATTGACGGTCAACAAGATCGAAGGCCTGCTGGCCAGTCAAGTGGCCGTGCTTAACGAACAGGCCATCGCCATCGACAAATCCCGGCAGACGGCCATCGTCACTGCCGCCGACCGCGACAAGCTGCGTGCTTCACTGCTCGACCGGCTGACTAAGCAGGCGACATCGTCCCTCAACAGCCAGATCAAGCAATCGGAAGTGGTGACCGCGCCCACTCTCAAGGTTGAGGTGGTTGCCGAAGAGTACGACCACAATGTGGGCGACGAGGCGCCTATCCTCTCGCTTCGCCTGGCCGTCCAGGCCGCCGGCTTGGCCTACGATCAGCGCCAGGTAAGCGACCTGGCGCGCAAGGCCAAGGAGACGAGCGCCCAGGGTAGCCAGCAAATCCTCGCTGACAGCCTGACGGTCAGTCAGCCACAGTTGCTGGGCTTCACCGGCAGCGCCATGGCGCTGGCCGTCAAGGTACAGGGGCTCGCGATCCAGCCGATTGACCAGGACCTAGTGCGGCGAATGGTGATAGGGCGACCGCCTTCCGAGGCAGCTTCCCTGCTGCAGCGCAACCTGGGCCTCGTCCGTCCCCCAGAGGTCACGATTGACCCCGCCTGGGCAAGGCAGGCGAACCGCGTCCAGATCATCGTGGAAAGCGCCGGCGTAGCGCCCTGAGCGTTCCGCTAGGAGGTCAAACGTGCGCCTGATGGCCCTGGACGTTGGGCAGCGACGCGTCGGCGTCGCGCTCAGCGATCCCGAGGAACGCATCGCCTATGCCCACGCTACCCTGCGGCGGGGGAACCTGACGAGCGATTTGGCGGCGCTGGCCCAAATGGTGGAGGATGAAGGCATAGACTTGGTGGTGGTCGGACTGCCCCGCAGTCTCGACGGTACGCTCGGTCCTCAGGCTGAACGGATCCAGCGCTTTGGCGCCGTCCTGGCAGAGCGGCTGGCGGTACCGGTCGTCTACTGGGATGAGCGGTTGAGCACAGTTGCCGCCCTGCGAGCCTTGCGGGAGGCCGGGCACTCTGGCCGCGCCGTCAAGGGGCGAGTTGACGAGACGGCCGCCATGTTGATACTCGAGGGCTACTTGGCGTACAGGCGCAACCTGGGTCAAACCGAGACGAGAGGGACGACGTAATCTGATGGACAACGGCAGACGTGGGGCGGGCCCTTTACTACTCGGATGCGTTCTGACGCTACTTCTAGCTGTGGCCGTCGGCTTCGGGGCGCTGTATTTCGCCGCGGATGAGGTCAAGACGTTGGCCACGGGGGCGATTCTCACCGTCTTCGACTCTCCCGCCGGCAACGACAGCACCGACGTAGTATTCACGGTTCACCAGGGAGAGACTGCCAGCCAAATCGCGACGCGCTTGGAGGCCGAGGGCCTGATCAGCAACGCCGAGGCCTTTCGCTTTCTGGCGCGATTACGCGGCCTCGATCAGAGTCTAGAAGCCGGCGACTATCGCCTGCGCAAGACGATGCGCATGGTAGACGTTCTGGCGACGCTGCAGAGGGCAACCGCGGCCCAGAACCGACTCACGGTCCTCGAAGGCTGGCGTGCTCTGGAGCTGGCGGACGAGCTCGAGTTCCGACACCTGGCGGCCAGGGACGATCTCCTGACGCTCGTCGCCAGCAGTTCGTGGTCGCAGAGTCTCCTCGCCGGCCGGCCGGCGGGCGCCACGCTGGAGGGCTATCTCTTCCCCGACACGTATGCCCTCAGCAAAGATACGACCGCGCGGGTCCTTGTGGGCAAGATGCTGGACAATTTTGCCACGCGTGTTCTCCCGGTCTGGAACAGCCGCCAAGCCGAAACGAATCTCAGCCTCCATGAAGTCGTTACGCTAGCTTCGGTCGTGGAGCGCGAGGCGCAAGTCCCCGAGGAGCGACCGGTCATCGCCAGCGTCTACTTGAACCGCCTGCGCCAGGGGATGCTCTTGCAGGCCGACCCCACGGTACAGTACGCCCTGGTTCGCGGCACCGCCCGCCCCGTGGACGGCTATTGGAAGAAATCGCTGACCCTGGCCGACCTGCAGACTGACTCTCCCTATAATACTTACCAGCACGCCGGTTTGCCGCCGGGACCGATTTGCAGCCCCGGGCTGGCCTCCATCCAGGCTGTGTTGCAGCCGGCGCAGACCGAATACCTCTACTTTGTCGCCAAAGGCGACGGCAGCCACGTCTTCGCCAAGACCCTTGAAGAGCACAATCAGAACGTGCGGAAGTACCAGAAATAGGGTTTCTACCGCAGTCAGAGGAGGTTCCCAGTGAGCCTACAAGGCAAGATCGCGATCGTTACCGGCGCCGGCCGGGGTATCGGCAAAGCAACAGCCCTGCGACTCGCCCGGGGTGGGGCCGACGTGGCGGTCGTGGACATCGACGCCAGCTCGGCAGAGGATACGGCACGGGAAGTACAAGCCATTGGCCGGAGGACGCTGGCGCAGAGGGTAGACGTGACCCAGCGCAGTGAGATCAGTGCCTTCGCCGACCAGGTCGTCGATCAGTTCGGCCATCTCGACGTCATGGTCGCCAATGCCGGCATCGTGCAGGTCAAGTTCTGGCTGGAGCTCGACGATGTGGACCTCGACCGCATGTTTGCCGTGAACATCAAAGGCGTGATCTACTCCGGCCAGGCGGCCGCCCGGCACATGATGGGCCAGCGAAGCGGCCGCATCATCAACATCGCCTCGGTGGCAGCCAAGTTCGGTAGGCCCCTCTACCTGCACTACGGCGCCAGCAAGGCCGCCGTGGTAAACCTGACACGCGCCGAAGCCTATAACCTGGCGGCGTACGGCGTCACGGCCAATTCGGTCTGCCCGGGTATCGTGGACACGAAGATGTGGGAGTACTTGGACGAGGCGCTGGGGAGAATCGAAGGGCGGCCCAAGGGCGAGACAATCAAACAGCGACTGACAACCATCCCGATGGGTCGCCTGGAGGTGCCAGAGGACGTGGCCGGCGTCGTGGCCTTCCTGGCCTCCGACGAGGCGGGTTACATCACCGGCCAGTCGGTGATTGTCGACGGGGGAACGTTCATGGAGTGAACTGGCGCTGCAGCCAGGCCAGTAGCCGGGCATTCAACGCCGGATCGTGCTGGGCGCTAGTGTGGCTGCCGTCCGGCAACAGCCAGAGTTCCTTGGGTTCGCCAGCGGCTTCGTAGAGCCTCTGCGAGACAAAGGCCGGTACTACGTCGTCGCCGCTGGCGTGGATGAGCAAGAGGGCCCGAGGGGCAATCTGCGCCACCGCCTTGGCGAGGTCGTGGCCGCGGAGGTAACGCAAGAACTCGTGCGGGTCAGCCCTCAGCTCGGCCGGCAAGGGCGCGCCTTGCTCCAGCACCTGGCTGGCCCCTTCCAGCATCAGCCATTCTGGGGCCGGGCAAATGGCCACACAGGTGCGCAGCGCAGGCAAGAGCGCTGCCGCGTGGATCGCATAGTGACCCCCGAGACTCGAGCCGCGGATCGCCAGGCAATCAGAGGCGACTTCGGGCTGCGCCGCCAGTAGGTCCACCGCAGCGGCAACGTCCTGCCAAGCGTTGGCGTCGAGCTGGCCCTCGCTTTCGCCGTGCCCACGCATGTCAAACGCCAGGGCGGCTAGGCCATGCTGAGCGGCCAGCACGCCAAAGTCCTCATGCCGCTCCTTGCGACTGCCAAGCCCGTGCAGCACGACCACGCCGGGCACCGGGCCTTCGGCGATTGGCAAATAAAGGTCGCCGACCAGCCGCAAGCCGCCGCTGTGGAAGACCACCCTTTCCCTTGGCATTTGCGTCTCCCCCTATGTCAGCCGATGATAGCAAGTCACCGCGTCAGCGTCAACGCGAAGCGCGTTGTCTCCAGCATACCAAACGCCAGAACTGTCCCTGGCTTCGCCCTGATTAGGGTGCTATACTGCCGTCGTCAGCCGGGACGATCCACCGGCAATGGGGCCCTGACAGAGCAGTGCGGGGGAGGGTGTGGAATGAGCGAGAGAGACCGGTTCGAGCTGTCGGCCAACGCACTGCGCTGGCGTTGCGACCCGGAACTGTTCCGTTTCGAGTCCACCGCCGAAGTGACTCCGTTGCAGGAGTTCGTGGGCCAGGACCGCGCGCTACGCGCCATCGAGTTCGGCCTCTCTATCGACCGGCCAGGCTACAACATCTTCGTGACGGGCCTGAGTGGCACGGGCCGGACCTCGGCGATCAAGTCCTTCCTCCAACGAACCGTCGTCAGCAAACAGGCAGCAGATGGCTACCAGGTGTGCGACTGGTGCTACGTCCACAACTTCGACGATGCCGACCATCCGCTGCCTTTGCGCCTGCCGCGGGGGCGCGGCTCCGCGCTACGCTCGCAAATGGAAGCCCTGGTCCGCGACCTGAGAAGCAGTATCACCACCTCTTTCGCCAACGAATCTTACGACAACCTACGCCAGAAGGTGATCGGCGTGGCGCAGGAGAAGATGCAGCGGCTGTGGACTGAAGTCGAGCAGACGGCGCGTCGTGAGGGCTTCCTCCTCCAGATGTCGCCGACGGACGTCGGGCTGATTCCGCTCATCGACGACAAACCGGCCACGCCGGAGCAGGTGCTCGCCCTTAGCGAAGAAGAGCAGACGGGCCTTCAGAAGCGGCACGCCCAGCTAATGGAACTGGTCGGCGAAGCTATGAAGAAAGCCCACCAGCTGCAGCACGAGGGCCAGGAGCAGTTGGCACAACTTGACAAGAGCGTGACCTCTATGGCCGTCGCCGGCCCGTTCCAGCAGATAGAGGCGGCCTGCAAGGATCTGCCCGACGTGCTTGACTACGTCGAGCGAGTGAAGGGCTACACGCTGGAAAACCTCCATCTGTTCGCCAAGGCGACCGGCAGCCAGGAGGGACAGGGCCCGCAGCCGCTGCAGCTGCCCCTCTCGATGGTGGAAGACCCCATGCGCGCCTACAGAGTCAACGTCTTTGTCGACAACAGCCGAACCAGCGGCGCGCCGATCGTTGTGGAGTACAACCCCAGCTTCGCCAATCTCTTTGGGCGAATCGAGCGGCGCGCGGTAATGGGGGCAATGGTGACCGACCACACCCTTCTGAAACCAGGCTCGCTGGCGCTGGCCAACGGCGGCTACCTGGTCACCAACGCGCGTGACCTTTTCACGGCTCCCGGTGTGTGGGATGGCCTCAAGCGCGCCCTGCGCAGCAAGCAACTTCGTCTGGAGGAGGGAGTGGAGGCCCTGGGTTTGGTGGCTCCCTCCGGCTTGAAGCCCCAGCCCATTCCCCTCGAACTCAAAGTCATACTCCTCGGTGACAGTCAACTGTACCGGCTGGCCTCCCTGGGCGACGAGGAGTTCTGGGAGATGTTCAAGGTCAAAGCGGAGTTCGACCAGGAGATCGACCGGACTGACGAGCGCGCCCACGTCTACGCCTCGTTCATTGCCACCACTTGCGAAGCCGACAAACTGCTGCACTTCGACCGCGGCGGCGTGGCGGCCGCGATCGAACACGGAGCACGGATGGTTTCTGACCAGAACAGACTGTCCACCCGCTTCGGCCAGATTCGGGACCTTCTGGTGGAGGCCGATTTCTACGCCCGCGCCGAGGGCAGCCCAACAGTCGCCGCTCGCCACGTGCGCCGGGCGGTCGAGGAGAAGGCGCTACGAGTCAATCTGGTGCAGGAGCGCATTCGCCAGATGATCACGGACGGGATCATTCTGGTCGACGTGGAGGGAACCGCGGTGGGCCAGGTGAACGGCTTGGCCGTGTATGACCTCGGCGACCTCGCCTTCGGGCAGCCTTCCCGCATCACAGCCCGCACCTTCGCCGGTCGGACCGGGGTGGTCAACATCGAACGAGAATCCCAATTGAGTGGCAAGACCCACGACAAGGGCGTGCTCATTCTGACCGGCTTCCTCGGATCGCGCTTCGCCCAGGGTCAGCCGCTGTCGGTCTCGATCAGCCTGTGTTTCGAGCAGTCCTACGAGGGCATCGACGGAGACAGCGCTTCCTCGACCGAACTGTACGCCATCCTCTCCAGCCTATCCGGCCAGGCAATCGACCAATCGCTGGCGGTCACCGGTTCGGTGAATCAGAACGGCGAGATACAAGCCATCGGCGGGGTCAACGAGAAAGTCGAGGGCTATTACGACGTCTGCCTCGCCAAAGGGCTCACCGGCAAGCAGGGCGTCATGATCCCCAAGGCCAACGCCCGGCACCTCATGCTGCGGCCGGATATTGTTGATGCCGTGGCCGCGGGCAAATTCCACGTGTACGCCGTAGGCAGCGTCGCCGAGGGAATCGAGCTTCTCACAGGCGTGCCCTTGGGCGAACCGGACGGCGCCGGTGTCTACCCCGAGGGCACCCTCGGCAAGCGCGTCGGCGAACGCCTGGCGGAACTGGCCAAGGCCGTTCGGGGCACGGACAAGGAGCGTGAGGGCGAGGGTGAAACAGGAGCGAAGCCCTGCCGCGGTGACGGCTGCGGCAAGGGTTAGCGCCAGCCTCGTCCCCGCGGCGGCGGCCGCGCCTGCCACGGGGCCACGAGGAGCACCCGGGCTGCCCACGAACTCCCTCAGACGAGCAGGGCGAAGTCGGTAGCGCGAACGGGCGTCAGACGGCTCGCGCCGGTCCTCCACTGCCTTGTTCGACGTAGGGGCGAAAGCGCTCGGCCAACCTGCGCGGCAGTCGTCCGCGAAGATGAGCGCCGTCCGGCCGGTAGTTCTCCTCATCCACCGCCCCCCGCTCGTGGAAGAGCGCCACCAGGTCGTCGTGCCCGTAGGGAATGCCGACGCTCATCTCCACCCAGCGCTCTTCCAGGACGGTAGACAACTCGGCCAGCAGCCGATTCAGTCCCCAGCCTCGCCGAGCCGAGACCATCACGCCGTGAGGATAAACCCGCGCTAGATCGCGTAGGGTCTGGCGAGAGCCATCCTCGCTGGCGCGCGCCTTGCCGTCGACGGGGTCGGTAGATACGGCCAAATCCACCTTGTTGAGCGCCGTGACGATGAGCTTGTCTTGCAGACCCAGCTCCTCCAGCACCGCGCTCACCGCCCTGCTCTGCTCGTAAGCCTGTTGATGCGTTATGTCGACAACATGCAAGAGCACGTCCGCTTCCTGCAGCTCTTCCAGGGTCGCCCGGAAGGCGGCGACGACGGAGGTGGGCAACTTCTGGATGAAGCCCACGGTATCGGACAGCAGCACCTCTTGGCCGCCCTCCAGGCGGAGGCGGCGCGTGGTCGGATCGAGAGTGGCGAACAGCTTGTTCTCGGCCAGCACCCCGGCTTCGGTGAGGACGTTGAAAAGGGTTGATTTGCCGGCATTGGTGTAGCCGACCATCGCCACGACCGGCAGGCCTGCCCGCGCCCGGCGCTTGCGGTACTGCGAGCGGTGCCGGCGCACGCTTTCCAGGCGCCGCCGGAGTTCGCCAATCCGGTCGCGCACGATGCGCCGGTCGGTCTCCAGCTGGGTCTCGCCCGCGCCGCCGCGTGTCGCCAGGCCGCCCGTCTGTCGCTCCAGGTGGGTCCACTGCCCGGCCAAGCGAGAATACAGATACTCGTATTGCGCCAGCTCGACCTGTAGCTGCCCCTCTTTGGTGCGCGCCCGGTTGGCAAAGATCAAGAGAATCAGCGCCGTCCGGTCGACGATGGGCACGCCCAACTCACGTTCCAGGTTGCGCAGCTGGCTGGGGGCCAGCTCGTCGTCCACCACGACCAGGTCGTAACCCAAGCTGTCGCGGAGTTGTGCCAACTCCTCGACCTTGCCCTTGCCCAGATAATGCGCCGGGTTGACCTGCTTCAGCCGCTGGCTGACCCTGCCTACCGGCACAATGCCGGCCGTCTCGGCCAGGAAGCCCAGCTCCTTGAGACTGTCCTCTAGCGACCAGATGCCCTGTTGCTCGGGGGCCTGGGCGCCCACGAGAACCGCTCGGCGCTGCCGCCAGATGCGTGAGAAAACGTTGCCGCCTTCGCCCTCATTAGGCCTGCCGCCACGAATTGCCATTTGCCTCCAGAAGGAAAACGCGCGCTGTCCGCGCAGTATTCATACCAAGCAATCACTGCTTATAGCACAGGACGGCTGTGCCTCGCCAGCCCCCGCCTAGGCACCGCATCCCGAGAGAAACGCCCGCATAAATTCTGCCGCGCGCTCAGGCGCACCTCCGCCTGCTTCGAACCAGTGGATCTCGGGATCGTCGAGACGAAACCAGGTGTATTGTTGGCGGGCGAAGCGGTGCGTGCGGGTCTTGATCAGAGTCACCACTTCGGCAAGCGTGAGCTCGCCTCGCAGATACATACAGATCTGGCGATAGCCCAGACTGGACATCGCGGGCAGAGCGCAGCTGTAGCCGCTTGCCACCAGCCGCTCCGTTTCCGCGACCAGACCGTGGTCCATCTGCCAATCGACGCGTTCGTCTATGCGCCGGTAGAGCGCGGGCCGCTCGGCAGTGAGCCCCAGAGTGAGCGCGCGCCAGGGGCGCGGGGCCCGCGACTGCTGCACGGAGATGGGTTGGCCGGTCGTTTCGTAGACCTCTAGCGCTCGCACTACCCGCCGCACATTGCGGGCGTCGATCCGAGCCGCCGCGGCTGGGTCCGCCCGTCGCAGCCTCTCGTGCAGCGCGGCTGCCCCGTGGGCCGCGGCGAAGTGCTCGAGCTGGGCGCGCAACTCCGGCCGTGGCGCCACGTGGGGGATGGCGAAGCCCCCTAGCGCTGCCCTGACGTAGAGCCCGGTGCCACCCACCAGCAAGGGCAACCGGCCCCTGTTGGCAATGCCGCCGATGGCCGCGTAGGCATCCCTCTGGTAGTCGGCCAGGGTGTACGGTTCATCCGGGGAGACGAAATCGACTAGATGGTGGGGCACGGCGGCTCTCTCCGCCGCGGAGGGTTTGGCGGTGCCGACGTCCATGTACTTGTATATCTGGCGCGAGTCGGCCGAGACTATCTCCCCCTTGAATGACGATGCCAGGGCCAGCGCCAGGGCGCTCTTGCCCACGGCCGTCGGCCCCACCACTGCCACCACCAGCGGAACCTCGTTGGTCGGCGCGGCGTTTTCGTTCAGCTCGCCCATAGCACCTCGGATTCGGCAGGTTCGATGCCCATGGCCGGCCTACGAACGGGTGACCGGCCGTCCAGCGCCGGCGAGCGCTCGCTCTGCCGCCGCCAGGACCAGCGCGGGGGTGATCTCCTGCATGCAGGGGTAGCCGTCACCCTCGGGGGGCCGGTCGAGCTGGTGGCAGGGGCTGCAGTCCCGACCGGCGCGCACCGTGACCTGCCGGTTGGGATCGCCAAAGGGGGCGAAGGCGACATGATCGCTGGGACCATAGAGATGCACGGTCGGCACGCCCGCCGCCACGGCCAGGTGCAACGGTCCGCTGTCCACGCCCAACACGAGGGAGCAGCGGGCGAAGAGCCCTACCAGCTCGCCGAGGGTCGTTCGCCCGGCGAGGACCACCGTCTGGGAGCGCGTGCGGCTGGCCACGGCGCGGCAGAGAGGCTCCTCTGCCGCGCTGCCGGTGACCAACACTTCCACTCCGTGGCGCTCGGCCAGGCTATCGGCTACGGCGCCCCAGCCCTCGGCGGTCCACAACTTGGCCCGGCCGCGGGTGCCGGGATGGATCGCGACAAGAGGCGCGGCCCGGGCGCCCAACTCATGGCAAAGCGCCGCCACCACCGCTCGTTCGTGCTCGCCCACCGGGTACTCCAGCCGGGCGTCGGTGAGCTCGCGCGCGAGCCACTCCTCCCGCGCCGCCCCCCGTGCGGCCAAGGCGGCAACCAGGGCCAGGTTCTGGGCCACTTCGTGACGCCCTGCCGAGTAGGCGAGCGGCTCCGTTAAGAACGGGGCACACTCGGGCACGGCGTAGCCCAGCCGAGAAGGAATGCCGGCGACAAAGGCCAGCACCACCCCCCACCAGAAGTCGTAGCGGAGGTTGAGCGCCAGGTCGTAGCCATCGTTCGCCAGGAGCGCCGCCTCGCGCCGCAACAGGGAATACGGCTCCAAGGGGCTGCGTTTGCCGCCCGGCCCGAAGCCCGGGAAGGCCAGCCGACGCACGCGATCGACGTTGGGATTGCGCTCGTAGACGTCCGCCGCCCAGGGCCCAACCAGGCAGGTGATTTCGGCCTGCGGCAGCAGGCGGCGCAACGCGCTGAGGGCGGGGGTGGTGAAAAGGGCATCGCCGATGTGGTCCGGCCTCAATATCAGCACCTTGCGCGGCGGACGGGGCAGCGACGACGGGGTAAACGGGCGCGCGCAGGTGGCGTAGGTGCGCAGCGCCAGCAGCCGCAGCTGAGAGCGCCAAGCGGGGCGGCACTCGGGGGGAGAGGGGTCGGCCGCCAAGCTATGCCCCCACGGGGGCAGCGTCTACTTTGGCCAGGCCCACCATGATCTCGCCATCGGCGGCGACCCGCCCGTCGACCAGCGCCCGCGCTCGGAAGACGGCGACGGCGGCGCGCAAGCGTACGATCTCCACCTCGAGGCGTAGCGTATCACCGGGCTGCACCAGGCGGCGGAAGCGGAAGTTGTCCAACCCGGCCAGCACGCCAAGCTGGCCCACGGCACCCGCGCGCCGGGCCACCAGGATGCCGCCGGCCTGCGCCAGAGCCTCGGCGATCAGCACGCCCGGCATTATCGGCCGCTCGGGAAAGTGCCCCTGGAAGAACCACTCGTTAGCGGTCACGTTCTTGACGGCGACCAGCCTCTTGCCGTCCTCGTCTATCTCGACAACCCTGTCCACCAGCAGAAAGGGAAAGCGATGGGGCAGGTAGCGGTGAATCTCGCTGTTCTCCACCCGGACCTCCCTGGGCTCAGGAACTCAGACGGTGCCGCCCGGCGCCGTTGGCGGGCGCGTGACCTCGCCTGGCGGCGGCGCGGCTTCCCCGGAGCGCTCTATCTCGATTCTCTTCAGCCGGTACAGCGCATCCTCGAGCAAACGGCGGTTGTTGCCGATGAGGTCCGCAACCAGACCGATCAGCAGAACCTGAAAGCCGACGACCAGCAAGGCGCCCGCCAGCACCAGCGACTGGATGTGGCCGCCGCCGGCGCCGGCCACGAAGTAATAGAGAAAGCGCAGGACAACGATACCACCCAAGCCGCACAGAAGAGAGCCGATGATCGTGAAGACCTTGAGCGGCTGGTACATCGCGTAAACGCGCACCAGCGTCGCCGCCGAGCGTTTGACGTAGCCCCATGTGCTGTTGACGAGGCGAGACTCGCGGGTAGGCGCGTTGATCTGGATGGGAACGTACCGCACCCGCAGCCGCTTGGCGCCGGCCTGGATCAGCGTCTCCAGCGTGTAAGTGTAACTGGAAACCACGTTCAGTCGCAGGGCCGCCTCGCGGGAGTAGGCGCGAAAGCCGCTGGGCGCGTCGGGCACCTCCAGACCCGCCAGGCGGGCCACCGTCCAGCTGCCGGCGGCCTGCAGCAGCTTCTTGGTGCGCGAGAACTCGGCGACCGTGCCCGTCCGCCTATCGCCCACGACGATGTCAGCCTGGCCGTCCAGGATGGGCTGCACGAGGCGCGGTATATCGGCCTGCGGGTACTGGTTGTCGCCGTCGGTGTTGACGATGACGTCCGCGCCGAGGCGCAGGCAGGCCTCGAGGCCGGTTTGAAAGGCGGCGGCAAGACCGCGGTTGCCGACGTGGCGGACGATGTGGTTGACGCCGAGCGAGCGCGCCACGTCGACCGTCCGGTCGGTCGAGCCGTCGTCGACGACCAGAATCTCCACCTTGTGCCCCCCCGGCAGGTCCCTGGGTATGCCCGCCAGCACCAGGGGGAGCGTATTCTCTTCGTTGTAGCAGGGGACTTGGACGATCAGGCGCATTCTGATCTGGCAGATCCCTCCCATACAGATACAACTCTACCCCAACCACCAAGTCAAGTAGGCGTGCACACGCCCGGAGCCTGCTTGCTCCAACTTAGGGCTCGGCGATGGCCCCGTGGCGGTCAAGAACCCTAGTAATTGAACCCGGTGTAGGTGCCAAGCGAATCCGGACCTACCGTATCGTTCCAAGTGTTGACCAGGGCGACTATACGCCCAGTATCAGAAGTTATGGTAGCTGTGCCGTAGAAGCCATCTCCTAAGCCAGCGAATTGGGCGTAGCCAGTCCCAAAATTCCAGAAACCGTAGGGCCCCACTGTCTGCGTGTATGTTTGAGCGGTGCCGCCAGAAGTCGGAACGAACGAGAGTGTGACCCTCGTGTCGACGTTATCGATGTTCTGAATGATGATCCCCTGTTGCTTGTTGGAACGGTTGCGTAACACGAACGGCAAGGCCGCGTTCTTCGTCACCTGGCTATCGCCGACAGCTAAGTAAGTGGTCTTCCTTCCGGCATCGCTGAACGCTCCGTAGCTGTGATTCACGATCGCGACGACCGGCTGCGAGGCAACCACCCGAGCCGAGCCGAGAAACCCGTCCGGCAGGCCAGGCACCGATGCTTGACCGAGGTTCCAAGCCTCCCACGGGCCCAGTGTCCTGCTCTGTACTACACTGACGTTCGGGTTGCTAGATGTACTGCCCGAGTAGATCACTTGCACACTCGTTGAACTCGCGTTGGCGTTCAGGAGCAAGTAAGCCGTGTTCTGGTTACTGCGGTTTCGAACCATGAACGGCATATACAGATTCGTCTCAGGCTTGGCACTCGCCGGATAGGTGTAGAGTATGTTCTGGCCATAATCGTTGACTGAGCCCGCGAGCGGCTGAGACGAGGTGGCAATAACGAAACCCATGAAACCGCCGCCGAGGTCGCTATCATCACTGTATTGATGCCTGACCGCGCTCTGTCCCGGGGCCAGAGTCGGATTGAGCGTCTTTCTGACGGCGCCAGAGGTATCTCGATACTCGATCGTAACTGCTGCCGATGCTGATCCTGCGTTCTGAATGCCGAAAGCCGTGTTACGGCCGGACCGTTCCCGGAGAATGAACGGCAGGAAAAGCGGCGACCCGGTGCGGGGTGAGTCGAAACCGTTGACCGTACCATACACGTAACTGCTCGTATTCTCGCTTGGGGAATAGTAGTTTACAATTGCACTCAGTTCTTGGTCGGACTCTATGACCACAGAACCCTGCCAACCAGAGGGGAGCCATCCTGGCATAGCGAAACTGGCTAGCTTCTGCGGGCCAAGCGTGCCGCTTATTGGTGCCAGGTCACTCGGATCCGTCGCCTCGGAACCATCGGTGTTGAAGAAATGGGCAGTCCAGCTAGCGGTTGCGGAGCTGCTCCGATTCATGAGCGCAACACCCGACGTAATGTCCGCTTCCGGTGCCGCGGCAGCTACCAAGGACTCGGTAACACCCTCCAACATCGAGAAAAGTAGCGCCACTAATGCCAGAGCAGCAACTAGTCGCCGTGTCAGCATTGCGGTCCCCCTTCGGATGTGCGAGTCGGTAGCCCCTAGCGCCAAACAGTTTGGATAACAGCTTCCTGAGTAACCAGCTCGGCTAATGTCTGGATTCTACCTCTGCCATTGAGCCGAGTCAACCTCCAGGGCTTGGGTACCGGTCCCTATTGACGCAGCACGATACCTGCCGACATTTCACTCTCACTTAACTGGCATGCCGACTGAACGACGATGTCTTCGCTCTGCCGCCGAAAAGCCTAACGCCAACAAACCGCAGGCGAGCTCCACAGCCGAATACCATAGGCGAGCAATTATGGCTGCTCCTAGCGCAACTGGCAACGGCAGGAAGGGGTGGAGAAGCGTGACTAGCACGCCTTCCCGCACCCCAAGTCCGCTGGGGGCTAATGGTACAACATAGCCGGCGACACAGGCCAAGGCATATACGCCTGCCAAAGGGAACGCCGTGTCCAACGGTTGTGGCACGAAGGCTCCCACGAGAAGCCAGAAAGACGTCCCGATAACCCACCATTGCAACAGGTAATAGGACATCAATCCTACGTGATGGCGCCATTGAACCCGCACGCCCGGCCGGCCAAGCAGACGCAGCAGCAGACTGACCCCCGAATTAAGCGTCCGCGGAAAGAAGACAACAGCGCCGGACGCGCCTGCGATCACCAACCATAGGTACGGACTGCCCACGGAGCCCCACGACAGCATCCAGACGGCGAAGCAGGCTGCGCCTGCTACCTGCAGAAGGAACTCGACCGCCATCGAGACGGCACCCAACACAGGGGCAAGCCCCAACTCCTCAGCTAGAAGGCTTCGGCCAGCCACGTACCAGACGACACCACCCGGAAGGTACTTGCCAAGTTGGGAAACCAGCCAAACACGGATGGCCGATCCGAGATCCAATTGGCCACCAAGTGCACGTAGGATCAGCCACCAGCCTAATGCGCCCATGGCAAACGCAAGTAGAAGGGTGAAGATGGATAGCGCGAGATAACCGATATCTAGGACCAGCCCGTAGGCAGCGAAGTCGTCGACGCCGCGCCAAACGGCAGCCGCACCAAGGGCAAGGGCAAGCACTGCCAGTAGGCCGATGGAACGACGGGCGACTAAGAGCAGCCTTCGACCGTTAGTCTCCAGCCACTCACCTATCGATAGCACCGTTGTCCCATTCCCCGGCTGGACACTGCCGGCGGTTCAAGCCCTGCCGATCGCGATGGCACTACTTACGCTTCAGCGCGCCGCGGCACCGCGTACACGTGGTCTCAATCTCGACTGCCGCGCGCGAGCCCAGGGCAGTACGTGAAGCGACATACAGATCGTCCTGCCACACACTTGTGAATGGTCGGTCATTCACGTTGCCAAAAGTCTGACGGTTGTCATCAATGTAACAGCACGGGAATATGTTGCCGTCCCAGGTGATTGTGCCACGCTGCCACAACTCCGGGCAGGCAGCACCGTACCTTTGACCAGTGCCTAACCGCCGGCCGTCCGACGCATACCAGGAGAACTTGCGATTCTCTGGTAGCCACTCAGAGGCAGCCTGCTTGTCGGTAGGGTCGACGAAAATCGGGAAGAAGAAGACGCCGTCCACGCCCAGCCCAGCCACAAGGCGCTTGATGGTGGCTAGCTCCGGCTCCGTATACCGGTTCACGAGTACACGCACCAAAATATGCGGACGGCGGCTCCGAATAAGGCGTTTAGCGTTCACCGCAAGGCGGATGTTCTCCAGCACGTCAGCGAGGTTTCCCCCTACCCTGTATCGAGAGTAAGTCTCCTGGGTAGCACCGTCTACGGCGATAACGAGCTGATCGAGGCCCGACCACACCAGCCGCTCGGGTAACGATGCGTCCCGCAAGTTGAAATTGCTGCTGAGTTTAGTCCCAATGCCCTTGCTGTGAGCGTAAGCGATCATCTCGGGCAGAGCTGGGTTGAGGGTCGGCTCACCTCGATTGTAGAGATCGATCCAGTAGGCATAGGGCGCTACATCGTCCACAACGCGTCTGAACTGCTCGAGGGTCATCATACCTAACGGCCGATGGGGGCGGCCTTGCCAGCCAAGGCAGTACGGGCACCGCAAATTGCACGCGTTCGTCGGCTCTACGTAGAAACGATAAGGGTAGCCACGCACGTTAGAGTCGTGGCGGACTGTCTGCAGACCAACTAAGGCGAGATTGAGCAATCTTCTAGGCGTTGTATGGCGCACATAGCATTCGAGGTCCACCGCTATTCGGCCTGCGACGGGCCCGATGCCGTTTATCTCTATCAGCTTCCGAAGAACTGCCAGCATCTCTACTCAATCCTGAGGAGCCAGGCTAACTACGCTGAGCTAGCAGCAAGATACTACTTCCCCGGCCCAGTCCAGCGAATAGGTCGTCCACTCTGAAAGATTGAGCGACAGCCCAGGCAATCCCAGGCGTGCGTCCTAGCGCGTGAAGTACCCCGCCCAAGGTTAGACCGCCCGTACTGCCTGCGCCTGTTCGTTCCATCCGAGGCAGTCGACGCACGTACGGTTTGAAGACAAGACGGTCATACAAGGTTCCCAACGGAAAACCCCACCGTTGCAGCCATATTACCCGCAGGCCGGCCGACTGGCAGAGTTCGCGAAGCGTTTCCTCGGAGTAACGCCGTCGGTGACCAGCCCACTGGTCACAAGAGTCAAACCGCCACTCATCGGCAGGCACCGTGACGATGAAGGCCCCGCCTGGGCGCAGCACTCTGGCAATCTCTCCGACGGCGCGCCGATCATTCTCGACGTGCTCTAGCACTTCCCCACACATAGCGACGTCGAAGTATTTGTCGGGAAGGGGCAAGTCCTCCCCACGGGCAGCAACTACTCTAACCTGCCTTGACAGACCACGCGCATCGGCCATGCGCCTGGTGAGTTCAGTGCAGCCCAGAGACGGATCTAAAGCCCAGACGGAGAAGCCGAGAGTAGCCAGGTGAGCAGCCATGCTGCCGGTTCCGCAACCGAGATCCAAGGCCCGCCCGCTGGTCCCTGAGAGGCGCAGGAGCCTCACCATTGATGCCTCTCGATATCGGTGCCTGGGACCTTCGATACGCTCCTCGCCCCAGTGGGCAGCGGGTTGTTCTCGGTTAGCCATCAGTAGCCCAATACGTGCTGTATGATAAACTGGCGCACAACTTGAGTGCTGCGCTGCGGTATGCCCAGCCGTCTAGTCCGCCAAAGCCGGTCACAAGCCGAACAGAGAGGTACTTCTTTGTACCGTCGAGTCCCCAAGAGCCGCCTTAGATTCCTCATACCATCGCTGCCCCAGGCATCGACCAGACTTGTGTTGCAGATATTGCCCAGGCCCAACTCGCCCCACCAATCGACACAACAAGGAACAATGGTTCCATCCCAAAGCACGTAGATGGCGTAGTACGGGAAGGTACAGGGAGAGTAGCGGCCCTCCTGGCCGCGTGAACCAGGTACCTTACCCCCATAATTGTGGAGAGGTATCACCCTGAACTCATCTAACGGCAGTCCCGCTAGCCGACGCCGCAGATCGTCCTTAGCTGCCTGCGCATCAGGACCCAGTCGCTCCGAGGTGTCCTCAATCGATTGGAGCACCGTATAAGGCCGACGGCCACCTAACTGTTGCTTTTGGCCCAGGAAATCCGTGATGTTCTGTAGGCTCCGTTCATAGTCGGCGCCCACCCGAATACTTTCATACCTGTCCTTCGTATAGCCATCAAATGAGAAAGATAGGTAATCCAGCCCCGATTCCAGGAGCAGCCTTCCCCGCTCTGGGGTAAGCAGCGTGGCATTAGTGTGCAATCGCGTCCTAATCCCTGCTTGGCGGGCGTAGGCAATCATATCGAAAATGCGCGGGTGCATAAGCGGTTCGCCTCCGCCGAATAGATCAGCGTCCTGTACAAAACCGCGCGCCTCGTCTATCACCCGGCAATAGGTCTGGAAGTTCATTAGCCCGCGCCGCTGCCGCGTCTCTTCCAGACCGTGTGGGCACATGACGCAGCGCAAGTTGCACAACCCCGACGTTTCCACTCCGATGAAAATGGGGAGATAGGAACACTTTTCCCGCCGCCTGACGTAGGCCCCGTAGATTCTGGCTAGAGACAGAGCATTTCCTACCGCATTCATCACTTTACTGAAGCCAATGGTCCTTTCGCTTCGAAACTACGTTACAAACTATTACGACGTTTGTCCGCAGTCAGTCGGTATGCTGCATTGCGCGTCCTCAGCTGCCAGCCATTCGCCCCGTAGTATAACCATAGTCAGCACGTCCTTCGACGCTCCATCTTTCGATGCCACGTTTCGTATTGCCCGCTCCGATCGGAACCCGCAGCTTTCATACAGGCAGATAGCCGCCTCATTTCCCGCCAGCACTTCTAGGCTAATGCGATCACATCCGAGTTCTCTGAAGGCATAAAGGATCAACCTACACGTAGCCTCTTTAGCATACCCGAGGCGCAGACAATCCTCTTCGCCAATCAACACCCTGCCAAGCTCTGCGCAACGATTGGCCACGTCTATACGACACAGGGCAATAGTGCCAACCGGCCGCCCATCAGCAGTCTCTACGACCCACATACGCTCGTCCGGGCGTTCTCGATAGCGCGCGAACCACTGTATCTGCTTTTCCGCATCGATGCGTTGGGAGCTGAGAAACCACTGCAGAGCCCTCGGCTGGTTGCGCCAGTTAGCGATCAAGCCGAGGTCCGATTCCTCTAGCTCACGCAGTCTGATTCTCCGGCCGACTATGAGAGATGGTGCCGTCTCATTAGCCTTCATAACCCGAGCTCTCTGCCAAACTGCCTCACCGCCTCGATGACGGTATCTTGATCGTTCTCACAGAGGTCCGGGTAAAGCGGCAGAGAAATCGACCGTTTCCAGGCGGACTCGGTGACGGGAAGTGGTACCTGTGCCTGCCTGAAGCATGGATAGTAGTGCAAGGGGTAGTAGTGCACTCCTGGCGCGATTCCCTTGGATTTGAGGAATCCAATAAGCGCATCTCTCGGTTCGAGCGCAACTCGGAAGATATGCCAGGAACTCCGCACGTGGTCGCGCTCGGTCGGCAGTTCGAGCCACCCAAGGTCCGAGAAGTGCTCCTTGTATCTCTCCACGAGCGACCGCCGCTTGGCGTTGAGGTCTCCCAGGCGACGAAGTTGCACGAGTCCCAACGCTGCGGCTATGTCGCTCATATGGCATTTGTAGCCAACTTCCTCCACGGTGTACCGCCAGGCATAGACCTCGTTCTTCTCCGTGCGGCCCCAGGTGTCCTTGCTGATCCCCATCCAACGTAGTCTTCTCAGGCGTTTGTCAAACTCCTCGTTCGCCGTCGTAACCATGCCACCTTCTCCGGTGGTCAAGTTCTTGACGGCGTGGAAGCTGAAGCACGTCAGCGAGCTGATCGACCCAATGGGCCGATCACGGTAGGTCGCCCCGCAGGCATGCGCCGCGTCCTCAACGACCGCGAACCCTCTTCGCCGCGCCAGTTCCCCGATTTCGTCCAATTCGCATGGGTGCCCGCCGTAATGGACGACGATGGCAGCACGGGTTCGCTCGGTCACTTTGCGCTCTAAGTCGACAACACTTATGTTCAGAGTAACTGGCTCTACATCGACGAAGACAGGTGTGGCGCCGACATAGAGTACGACCTCGGCAGTCGACGCGAAAGTAAGGGCAGGCACAAGTACTTCATCGCCAGGACCGATACCCAGCACCTTGAGCGCAAGGTGAAGGGCGGCCGTACCTGAATTGAGAGCAACGGCATGTGGTGCTGAGAAGGCTGCGGCGAATCCGCGCTCGAATTCGGCTGTCTTTGGTCCTAGGCCAAGCCAACCAGACCGCAGCACCTCAGCTACGGCCTGAATCTCTTCCTCGGTGATTGAAGGCTTGAATAGCTGAATCACAGACCCCTCCCTCGAATGGCGACTTGGAGGTTGACGAGCGCCAGTTCTGACACTCTCTAGACAGCCGCGCTTCCTGGCGGTCACTAGACAGCGCGCTCTCCCGCTACTGGGGCCGAGAAGCGTCCGCCAGGACTTGCGTGCGCCTGGCGAGTCCCTGAAGGTACTCGACCGCGCGAGCGCCCACTGCCTCCGGCGAGCAGCAACGCAGATACCGCAGGTAGCCACCCTCCGCGAGTCGGTCGCACAGCGCCTGGTCGCCCCGCAATCGCAAAATCGCTTCGGCCAGCGCAGCCGGATCGCCCGGCGGGCAGAAGAGGACTTCGGCCTCGTCAGTAAGCAACTGCTCGCTCGCAGGACTCCGCGCAGTGATTACCGGGCGCCCCACTGCCAGAGCCTGGATTACCTTATTGGCTATGCTACGCCGTACTTTCCCGGTCGTGCCAAATACCCCTAAGCAAACATCAGCCTCAGCGATCTCACTAGGCAGGCGACCGAAATCCACCCAGTCAACAAAATCGACGTTTTCGAGGCGCTCTTGCTCAGCCAGCGTCCGAACCCGTGGGTAGTCTGGTCCGGTGCCGATTACTCTGAAACGGACGTCTCGGTAGTCCCGCAGCAACGCCGCCGCCTTAATGATGTACTCCACGCCCTGCAAAGGCTGGAACTTGCCGTAGAACAAGACGCGGAAGACTCGTTTCCCGTGGTCGTATTTTTCGCGCCGAAACTGCCGGTCATCGGCACCAAAGTACAGTTGCCGATACTTGGCCCAAGGGACTCCCAAGAGTTCGTGGAAAAGGACGAAATGCTCCCTCGCATCCATTAGCACACAGTCCGGCAGCCGGCATAGGGTTCGCTCAATCGTAAGGAGCAACCGGGCCGCGAGGGAACGTTGGGCAAAATAGGCCCTATCGATGACCAGCGTGTCGTATATCGATAGCATCGGGTTGAAAACCAGAGGAACTTGGTAGGCATTGGCGACAAAGCGAGCCATGAGCAAGTCAGCGTGCCCATTGAACCCCACGATTACGGCGTCGATCGGGCCCAGGCGGACAGCCCGAGTGGCAAGGCGAATACAGGTCCAGGCATAGCGCACTGATAAGCCCAGGACGGAACGAAGCCCGAAGTACCTTCGGTCCTTCGTCCTGCTCTTCTCCCACAGAGGCTCATGGCACTCAACTACTTCGACGCCAGACCTGCGCAGGCCCTCGATCAGGACGCGGTTGCCAGGGTAATCGGCTTCATATGTGCCGAAATAGCAGATCCTCGTACCAGCCACCTCCGGGAAGATCGCGCTGTCCCGCTCACTGTGAGCCGCAGCGCAGCCGAGGCGTCGACGACTACCCAGGGCCGATTGTCCGAGAAAGGCTCCGCTCGCTTTGCCTATCTAGGTCCCTGTCTGCGGGCGCCGACACGAGGCAGCAGCCAAATAGTAATACACCTCCGACCGTCCCACAAGACCGCCGCCGATTGTGTACCTGCGTACGGCAGCAGCTCAGCCGCTACTTACGAGTACGTCGGGCTGACAGGGTTATG
>JAMCYS010000106.1 GCA_023473795.1 Chloroflexota bacterium
GCCGCTACGGCGGCCGCGGCCGCCCCCTTCGCTACGCTTCGGGGACATGGCTGGCGGGCGGGCAGAGACGCCCGCCCCTACGGGATTATGCACGGATGCCAGTCCGCGCCACTTGTCCGCCCCCTGGGCTGGGACTACAATGCAGGGCGAGAGACGACTTGATGGGAGGTGGAATCCGTGTCCGGTTGGCAAGCACTACTGCGCGCCGACCCTCTACCCTGGCTGCTGGCGGACGAGGACCCAGCCATCAGGCACCTGGCTCTGCGCCAGCTGCTGGACCGCCCTGCGGACGACCGAGAGGTGGCGGCGGCGCGGGCGGCGGCCATGGCCACCGGGCCCAGCGCGCGCATCCTCGCGGCACAGCATCCGGAAGGCTACTGGGTGAAGCCCGGCGCGGGCTACGGCCCCAAGTACATGGGCACCGTCTGGCAGGTCATCTTCCTCGATCAGCGGGGCGCGGACGGAGACGACCCGCGCGTCAGGCAGGCCTGCGAGTACGTGCTGGCGCACTGTGCCACCAGCGCCGGGGGGCTTGGCATGTCGGCGTCGGCAGAAGACAAGCCGCCCTCGCCGGCCGCGGTCCTCCACTGCCTAAACGGCAACCTGCTGCGAGCGCTGGTTGGCTTCGGCTAGCTGGCGGACGAACGGGTACAGCAGGCTCTGGACTGGCAGGCCCGTTCTGTTACCGGCGAGGACTTCGAGCGCTACTACGCCAGCGGCACCAGCGGGCCGGGCTTCGCCTGCGCGGCCAACGAGAAGCAGCCCTGCGCCTGGGGCGCCGTCAAGGCGGTTCTGGCCCTGGCCCGCGTGCCGGAGGAGAAACGCACTACCCAGATGCAGCGAGCTCTGGCGCAGGGCGCGGAGTTCCTACGCAGCCGCGACCCGGCCGTGGCTGACTACCCCTGGCCCTCCTACGCCAAGAAGCCCAACGAGTCCTGGTTCAAGCTGCAGTTCCCGCTCGGCTATGTCACCGACGTGCTGCAGAACCTGGAAGCCCTCTGCGACGCCGGCTACGCCCGGGACCCCCGCCTGGGCAACGCCGTGCAGTGGCTGTTGGGCAAGCAGGACGCCCAGGGACGGTTCCCGAACCAGTACGCTTACACTGGCAAGACCTGGGTGGACGTGGACGTGCAGGGCCAGTCCAGCAAGTGGGTAACACTGCGCGCCTGCCGGGTACTCAAGGCGGTGTACGGCTAGGCCGGGCGAGGCCGGCCCGCTCCCGGCGAGGGTAGCGAAACTGAGCGCACGACGACTCGTCGTGGCGTCGCGGAGGACTCGGCCCGCACTCGGCTAAGGTCAGGGGAGGTGAGAGAACTGGAACCACCGTACGACTGGCTTCTGGCAGGTCCGCCCTGGTTGCGCTACCGGGTTGTGACGCAGCTTCTGGGACAACCACCCGCGTCATCCGAGACTGGCGCCGCCCGGGAAGCACTCCTCTCCGACCCGCAAGTGGCAACCCTGGTGAACGAGCTCGCCGCCTGGCCTGGGGAGGCCCTGACCCGCCACAACGACGCCAAGCACCCGCTACACAAGCTGGTGTTTCTGGCGGAGCTGGGTCTGCGGGCAAGCGACCCGGGGATGGCACAGGTAGTAGAGAGGATTCTGGCGCAGCAGGCAGCCGAAGGCGCCTTGCGGGTCGTGCTCAACATCCCTCCTCGCTTCGGCGGCAGCGGCGAGGACCGGCTGGGCTGGATGCTCTGCGATTCGCCGGCCCTCCTCTACGCCCTGGCCACGATGGGCCTCGGGGAAGACCAGCGCCTGCAGGCGGCGGCCACTCACCTGGCCTCCCTGCTGCGCCCTAACGGCTGGCCGTGCGCCGTCTCCCTCGAGTGCGGCCGCTTCCGCGGCCCGGGGCGCAAGGACGACCCCTGCCCCTACGCCAACTTGCTGGCCGTGCGCGCCCTGGCGGCGTTGCCCGGCTGGCGCGACTCGCCGGCCTGCCGGACGGGCGCGGAGACGCTGCTGGCACTCTGGCGGCAGCGGCGCGAGCGACGGCCGTACCTGTTCGCCATGGGCAGCGACTTCGCCAAGCTCAAGGCGCCGCTCATCTGGTACGACCTGCTACCGGTGGTGGACGCACTGAGCCGCCTGCCCTGGATACGGGGCGACCCGCGCCTGGGGGAGATGCTGGCGCTGCTGAGCGCCAAGGCCGACGGCGAGGGCCGCTTCACAGCAGAATCGGTCTGGCTGGCCTGGAAGGAGTGGGAGTTCGGGCAGAAGAAGGGGCCCTCCCGCTGGCTCACGCTGACGGCTTGGGGCACTCTGAGGCGGGCGGCAGCCGCCGGAGAGATGTGAGATGATCTCGAGAATATTGCTGGTGCTGCTTTTCCTGGCGCTCCTAGCACTGGACTGGGCGGCGCTGGACGACATCACGACCGACAAGACCGCGACCAGCTTTACGCTGGAATATACCGTGCTGGCGCTGAGCGTGCCGATCCTGACCGCCCTCGCCTGGGGCATCTGGCGCGACTGGCGAAGAGGAACGTCGGGTCCCGGTTCCAGGCCGGTGCGTTGATCTGCGATCCGGGAGGGCGTACCGATAAGCAATTGCGAACTGGCCGGCAACGGCACCCTCTACTCGTAGGGACGGCGCATCCGCCGTCCGTCCGGAGCGGACGCGGCATGCCGCGTCGCTACGATCAAGCGTGCCACCCGGTATCCAGTATGCGACTAGGTTGTCAATACGCCTGACCGCCGCACTACGAACGGTTGCTCGACGGACCGTCTGCTGCCGACCGTTTGCCCGGCGCACTATCTGGCGCCCGAGGGGGCGCTGTCGGGCACACGCTCAGCGGGTGGTGAAGGACCAGGTCTTGGCGAAGGTCTGGCCGTTGACCGTGCCGCTTACCATCGCCGTGTACTTGCTGCCGCCACGCAGAGGCTTGGCCGGAATGAGCGCCAGCGAGCGCAGCCAGCTCTTCCGCAGCGTGTAGAGCTGAACCGGCTGCCCGGCGTCGTCCACCAGGCTCCAGGCGGCGTACTGCACGTTGTCCTGTACGTGGAAGCTGACGGTAATCGGGTAGCCCAGCGGTCGCGCCACGCCGGGCGCCGGGTCAGGCGTCTCGTTGATGTAGGCCGCCGTGGGCACCCCCGTCTGGCCGACGCCCGGGTAGACCGTGGGCAAGGAAACCGAGGGCCGGCTGCCACTGAAGCCGATGTCGAGCACGTCGACCTTGGGCGCTGTCGCGATGCCGTAGCCCAGGTTCGCGGCCGAGGGGTGAATCAGGTTCCAACGATGGTTCACCGTCTCCAGGCACCAATCGATCATCCGCTTCGGGTCGCCCACCAGGCCGATGTTCTCATCGACCGCCCAGCCATTGTAGCCTGCGGCCTTGGCACGGTCGCCCATACTGACGCCGGTGAAGCCGGGCCGACCGGGGCTCTCGGCGTGCAGCCCCATCCCGGCGAGACTCGGGTCACCGTAGTTGCGCACGTAGTAGTCGGCGTGCGCCTGCGCGGCCTTGTTCAAGCGGTCGTCCAAAGTCAGCGGCGCCGCACCGGCTAGCGCCCGGTACTGGTTGACCAGGTCGAGGGCCATCCGTTGGGGGCTCGCCGGCCGCTCATCGCCCCGGCTGGGAGGCTGCGCGCGGTCGGCGGCGGCCGCCCGCAGGGACGCCGCAGGGAAGAGGCCGGCCTCCATCCCCACCTCGCCGCCGTTGGCCACCGTCACCTGCCCGGCGCCCGCCCAGGGCACGGCGACCTTCCACTGCTGGATGACAGCCCGCTGCAGGCGAATCACGTAGTGGTCGCCATTGTCCACCACGCGCGAAGTGGGCAATCCGTACAGATTCATAGGGTCGGGCACGGCGTTGTATTTGGCCTTGATCGCCGGATTGGCGTCCAGCAGCGCCAGGCGAGCGGCGACGACCTGGCTCCAGTTCTTGCCGGCGTCGAAATCGGCAGGCAGCGGCCGGGGCGTGGAGCGGAAGGAGAGAAGCCAGTCGTCCTTGCCGGCCGAGGCGAGCTGGTCGAAAACGTTGACGAAATACGCGCGCCCCACCTCGGGACGCCACTGCAGCACTCCCTTCTGCATCACCTGGACGAGGAACCCGTCCCATTGGAAGCGATGGGAAAGAGGATAGCCGACTCCCTGGACGCCGCCCAGGCGCTGGAACTCGCTCCAGAAGCGCGCCTCGCCGTCGTCGACGACGCCGAAGCCGAGGTTGCCGTCGGCGCTGCCGGTCTGGGTGAAAAACCGTCCCTTCGGCAGGTCGAATTCCGGCACGGCCGCCCCCGCGCCGGTGAGAGAAAAGGCCAGCGGCAGCAGCGCCAGGAGGACGGGCAAACAGGCGCGCAGAAGACGCTTCATAATAGCCGCAACCTACCCGGCGGTCACGGGCCAGGCAATGCCCCGATGGTCCTATCGGCAGCTAGCCCATTCGGCGGTTAGCGCCAGAGCACCCGCAACAGTGGCGTCGCCAGCCCTGCCCGGGCAACCCCAGGGAGCGCTCCGCGCGCACGCGCACCATGTGGGTCTCCGCGTTCTCGTACGGTTGGCCCACGCCCCAACGCTCGTAGGCAGTGTCCCGCGCCCCTGCCCGTGCCAGCATGTCCTCGTTCAGCCCGGCGAAGCGCGCCGCCGGTGGCGGCGCGTAGGGCGAGAGGTCCGGGTGGACGTGGGAGACGCCGGACTCGATCTCGCCCTCCGGCGTGGGGGCATAGTACATCCGGTGCTTGCGCACGAAGCGTGCGTAGCCGGCCGCCCCCTTGGGATGCTCAGGGGCCAGGCAGACCACGTCCCAGTTGTCGGCCACCTTGTGGGGCAGGCTGGGGTCGAGGCGGATCGAGCGTCCGCGCATCTGGTGCACCGTCGTACTCGTGCCCGCAGCGGTGAGGTCGATCAGCACGTTGACGCTCTTGGCATCCCAGCCCTCTCCTAGCAAGCCGCGAGTGCCTACCAGACAGCGGCAGTGGCCCTCTTCGAAATAACGAGTGAGCGGGGGCACGTAGCAGCGCGGTTGCCAGGAGGCGTGGGCGGGACGCACGACGACCACGTCCTCCCAGCCGGCCGCCCGGCCATCCGATCCCGGCGCGAAGAGCGCGCCGAGGCGCACCGTGTCCCCGCGCCAATAGCAATCGGCGGACGCGGGGACTGTGTCCCCGCGCCAATGGCAATCGGCGGACGCGGGGACCGTGTCCCCGCAGTCCCGGCGCCTGTTCTGCCAGCCAGGCGGTGAGGGCGGTGGCAGTGGCGCGGGAGCAGGCCACGGTGCGCCCCGTGACCAGGATCGGCTCCAGCTCGGCCGCGCGACGCGCCATTAGCAGCGTGTGCAATAGCAGGGCCGCGCAGCTTGGCCAGCACGTCGCTGCCTGCCTTCTCGTAGTCACAGAGCACCAGCGCCCGCGGGTGGTCGCCCAGGGCGTCGCGCTCCGCCGCTAGGATCTCCACAGCCACCAGGCCCTTGCTGGCGGAGAGCGCCAGCACGCGGTCGACGGGCGAGACGTAGGCCCGCGCTCCCCGCGCGGTGAGGACATAGCCGAGGGAGAGCAAAGCCCGGCGCAGCTGCTGCCAGGCGGCATGGTCAGCCTGATCGGCGCTGGGCAAGAGACAGTGCCGGCAATAGTCGTCGATCAGCGCCACCCAGTCGTCGGCCGTCGGCGCCAGACGGTGCCGTTCGGCGAGGCGGGCACCCTCGGGCAGGCGATGCTCCAGCGAGGAGTAGAGCCTCAGCGCCGCTAGAGCCAGAGAGGGGTGCTCCCGTTCGAACTCCGACCAGCTGAGGCAGGCACCTTGAACGGCGGCGCGCTCGCCTGCTCGCCGCCACACCCAGTCCAGGAACGGCGTGCTGCCCAATTCACCCACCAGCAGCTTGCCGGTGAGGTCCCGGAAACGCTCGTGCTGGGCGGCGACGAAGCGCGACTCGGCCGCCAGCGTGGCCGGCTG
>JAMCYS010000090.1 GCA_023473795.1 Chloroflexota bacterium
ACTCAGGGAACTCGACCAGTGGGATCACTGTTCACCTCCGAAGCACGTAGCACGATGGCTCCGCTTCACTCCAGAAGTGTACACCCGCTTGGCCTGGCTACCCAAAGCTTGAGAGTTCAGTTGTTAACGTGCTGCAAAAGTCGAGTAGTATGTCCGCACACTAGACCAGTTGGGGGACGAAACAATGGCGAAGATCACGATAATCGGCCTGGGCTTGATTGGCGGCTCGTTGGGTAAGGCCCTGCGTCAGGCCGGGGGCGGCTTTGAGGTCGTCGGCCACGACAAGGACGGTGAGACCGGCGCCCGTGCCCGGAAGAAAGGTGCAATCGACCGCGCCGAGTGGAACCTGCCCAGGGCCGTGGAAGACGCCTCCCTGGTGATCGTCGCCACGCCCGCCGCTGCTATCGAGCGAGTCTTCAACGACGTCGCTCCCTATGTACGACCGGGCTGCGTCGTCACCGACACGGCGAGCACGAAGGTGGACGTGCTCGACTGGGCCAAGCGCATCCTACCCGAGGGGGTCGCGTTCGTCGGCGGCGACCCGATGGTCGGCAAGGCGCACAGCGGCATCGACGAAGCCGAGGCGGGGCTTTTCAAAGGTGGGACCTACTGTGTCGTGCCGGCGCCGAACGCTCCAGACGAAGCGGTGTCTCTCGTCGTGGGACTGGTGAGCGCCGTGGGGGCACGGCCGCTCTTCATCGACCCGGTGGAGCACGATAGCTATATGGCCGCCATCAGCCATCTCCCCTACCTGGCGGCGGCGGCGCTGGTGAAGGTAGCGGCAAACTCGCCCGCCTGGCGAGACATCGCCAAAGTTGCCGCCTGGGGCTTCCGCGACACCACCCAGCTCGCCAGCGGCGACACCGCGACCCACAGAGATATCTGCCTCACCAACCGCACGCCGCTTACCCATTGGCTGGACGTCTACATCGAGCAGCTGGGCGAGTTGCGCGCCGCGGTGGCCGCCGGAGACAAGGAGAGCCTGGAGCAGGTTCTGGGGGCAGCCAAGCAGGCCCGTGACGATTGGGAGACGGGAAGAGACCCGGAGACGGCAAGTCCTCTGTCGCAAACCACGGGCACCAGCGATCAGCTGCGCCAGATGCTGATCGGCGGCTGGGGAGGGCGCCAGGACAAGCGGCGCTAGTGATGCCGCGGCTCTAGCGGGCGCCTACTCCCAAGAGATGATCCAAACGCAGCCGCCGGCCAAGAGCACGGTGGCGACCGTGAGCGCCGCCATGTGGCTGGCCTGCAGGCCAACGTCCTTGGCCGCGAAGAGAAGGATCGCTACCATAACCACGGCCAGGGCTAGCCAGGCGGCCAAATACGGGTGCCGGCTCACCACGGCGCGCAAGCCACTCATTCCTCCACCTTCTCAATCTTGATGTGGACATCTCGCGGTAGGGCAAGCGCCGCGGCAACTTCCACAGCCTTGCTGATGCCGATGGGCACAGCGCAGGCTTGGTGCAAGGGGTGCCGAGCCACGGCGGCGAAGATGGCGTTGTCCTTGGCCTTGCCCCGCAAGAGCCCGTAGGGGTCGATCTTGGGGAAGTCGCGTGCCAGGCCACGGCAATTCTGGCAATCGCTTTCGATAGTCACGCCGACCATCCCCTCCTCGTCCATCTCCGCCGCGATCCTAGTGACGAAGCCACAAATGCCGGCTTCTACCGTTACCAGCGCTTTAGCCAAGACCTTTCCCTCCCGTGACGAACCAGAGAACCACGGTCAGCACCCCGGCAAGCCCGCAGTAAGCCGCGAAGATGTACAGGCTGCCCCGCCGCAAGTAGGCCAGCAGAAAACTGATGCACAAATAGCCGCTGACTGCCGCCGCCAGGAAACCAACCGCCAGGGTCGCGGCGCCAACGCCGGCTCCCCCACCGTGCCGCAGCAGACTAACCAGCTGAGAGAGGCCGGCGCCGGCAATGATAGGCATCCCCAGAAGAAAACTGAACCGCGCCGCCGCCGTCCGGCTTAGGCCGAAGGCCAGGCCGGTGGCAATAGTGGCGCCCGAGCGGGAGATGCCGGGCGTGATGGCCACCGCCTGGGCCACGCCAATAACGACGGCCGAGCCGGCCCCGAGTTTCTCAAGTCCCCAGAGACGGCTCCCGAAGCGCTCGCTGAGCACCAAGATGCAGCCCGTCAGCACCAGCGCGGCGCCGACGAAACCAGGCGACCCGAAGAGCACGGTGAACTGCTCTTCCAGCACCACGCCCGCAACGACGGCTGGGATCGTGGCCAGAATGATCAACCAACCCAACCGACCAGCAGGCGCCGACCAATTCCGGTGACGCCAGCCGGCCAACCAGGCTCCAAGAATGCTCCAGATGTCCGACCAGAAGTAGACCAACAGCGCGAGCAGGGTGCCGAGATGGAGCGTGGCGTCGAAGGCCACGCTCGGTTCCGGCCAACCTAGAAGCCAGGGCAGCACTACCAGGTGGCCCGAGGAGCTAACGGGAATGAACTCGGTAAGACCCTGTACGATGCCCAGGGCGAGGGCCTGCAGCAGATCCAAGTGCACACTCCACGTAGGGTTAGCGTCGTCCGCCGGACCCGCTCAGTCTACGGCAAAAGGGACGCGGGGGGCAAGCCCCCCGCGTGTAGATCGACGGCATTTCGCCCTTACGAGCGGAGCCAGACTCTAGATGAAGAACGGCGCCAGCACAAGCGTGATGGTCGAGAGCAGCTTGACCAGCACGTGTAGGGACGGCCCGGCAGTGTCCTTGAAGGGGTCGCCAACCGTGTCGCCGACGACCGCCGCGGCGTGGGTCGGCGTGTGCTTGCCGATGATGTTGCCCTCGGCGTCCTTCATGTAGCCGGCCTCGATGAACTTCTTAGCGTTGTCCCAGGCACCACCGCCGTTGTTGAGCACGGTCGCCAGAATGATGCCGGCGATGGTGCCCACCATCAGCAGACCAGCCGTGGCTTCGGCTTTGAGCACCAGGCCGACGATGGTCGGCAAGCCAACCGCGAGGAGACCCGGCGCCACCATCTCGCCCAAGGCGGCCTTGGTCGTGATGTCCACGCAGCGGGCGAAGTCTGGCTGGGAAGTGCCGGCCATGATGCCCGGATCCTCGCGGAACTGCCGCCGCACCTCTTCGATTATGCTGCTGGCCGTACGACCCACGGCACGGATGGCCAGCGAGCTGAACAGGTAGACGAGCATGGCGCCCAGGGCCGCGCCGACGAAGACCTCGACTTTGGCCAGGTTGACGGAAGCCAACGGATGTCCCAGCTCGGCGAGCCGGTCAAGATAGGCCGAGAATAGCAGGAAGGCGGCCAGGGCGGCGGAGCCGATGGCGTAGCCCTTGGTTAGGGCCTTCGTCGTGTTGCCCACCGCGTCGAGAGCATCGGTGATGTGGCGGGCGCTCTCGGGGGCGCCGGACATTTCGGTGATACCACCAGCGTTGTCGGTGATCGGCCCGAAGGTATCCATAGCCAGGATGTAAGCCGCGCTCATCAGCATGCCCATCGTCGACACGGCCGTGCCATAGATGGCGCCGTGCGGCACGCCCGACTGCTCGCCGCACCAGAAGGAAGCGATCAGGGCCACGGAGATGACGACTATGGTGCTGGCGGTGCACTCAAAGCCCACGGCCATGCCGGCGATGATGTTGGTCGCCGGGCCGGTGCGCGAGGCTTGTGCGATCTCCTGTACCGGTCGCCAGCTGCCCGACGTATAGTAGATAGTTATGTAGACGAAAGCGATCGACGTGGCGATGCCCACCAGACCGGCGGCGACGAACCACCAGTTGTTTAGCATCTGCATTGTAACGAAGACGACAAAGACGGCGGCCAGAATGGCGGTCACCCAGTAGCCACGGTTGAGGGCGCTCATGGGGTCGCTGCCCTCGCGCGTGCCGCGCACGGTCATCAGGCCCACGCCGGAGGCGATCAGGCCAAAAGCGCGGATAACCAGCGGGAAGAGAATCCAAGCGGGGTTGTTGGTGACGCGATAGATGGCCACGCCCAGGATCATCGCGCCGATATTCTCGGCCGCTGTGGACTCGAAGAGGTCGGCGCCACGACCGGCGCAGTCGCCCACGTTGTCGCCCACCAAGTCGGCGATGACGGCGGCGTTGCGCGGGTCGTCCTCGGGGATGCCGGCCTCGACCTTGCCGACCAGGTCGGCCCCCACGTCGGCAGCCTTGGTGTAGATGCCTCCGCCCAGCTGGGCGAAGAGGGCGACGAAACTGGCGCCGAAGCCGAAGCCCACGATGAGGAACGGCGCCCTATCAGGCGCCGTGGCCCCGCCGAAGGCGTAGAAGATGCCCGCCACGCCAAGGAGGCTGAGCGCCACGACCAGGAAGCCGGACACCGCGCCACCGCGCAGCGACACAGTGATGGCCTCGGCCAATGAGCGGCGGGCGGCACTGGCGGTGCGCACGTTAGAGCGCACGGCCACGTACATGCCGATAAATCCGGCGAGACCAGAGGCCGTGGCACCCACCAGGAAGGCAATGCCGGTCTCGATGCCTGTGTTGACGCTTTGGTCGATGTAGCCGATAAGGGCGCTGATTAGGACACCCACGACCACCGCGAGCATAGCGATCGTCTGGTACTGCCGGCGGAGGAACGCCATCGCGCCCTGGTAAATCATGTCCGCGATAGCGACCATCTCGGAAGTGCCGGTGTCCCGCTTGAGAACGTCCCAGGCCAGGAAGGCGACGAAGAAGACCGTCGCCACTCCCACGATGGGAACGATGGGCACAAGCTCCATTCCTTTCTCTCCTAACTGTTCATTCCTGCTGGATCCGCCCGATGTCGTCCGGCTGTATCCCACCCGAACGGCGTTCCAGCTCGGCCAGGCGCTGGCTGAGCTCCTGCTGGCGCAAGGCCATGGTCAAATCGCCTCTCGTACGCTCGAGCACACCCCGCACCATGTCCGTAGTCCGCCGCAGGCCGCCGGTCATCGCGTCTGGGTAGTCGATTGTCACCAGGAGCTCGTAGATCTCGTTCATCGCCTGCAGCAGCTCTTCACCACGCGCCACCGTGCCCCGTCGCAGTTCGTCGAGTATGTAGCGGCGCAACTCCCCGGCCGCCTCCCCCAGCCCGTTCAAATAGGCCTGCCAGCTTACACCCAACTGCTCCGGGCCGACGAGCGGCTCGTCGCGCACAATCGCATAGGTAGCGGTGGCTTCGGCGTACTCTTTCTGGGCGTCCTGCACGTAGCCAGCGTAGAGCACGTCCGGCTGGTTGGCGAGAGCAGCAGTCGCACGCTGCAGTCCCTCGCTTGCCGCCGCCAACAACTCGCGCGCCCGCTCGAAATCAGCTCTGTGCACGGCACGAACGGCGTTGGCCGAGGAGCGCAGGGCCTCCCGCGAGAGCGCTAGCGATTCCTCACGCGCCGTGTTCTTGGACCGAAAGTGCTGATGGGCTTGATCGGCGATGGCGTCCAACTGCAGCAAGTGCCACTCCCCGCCCGCTCGCGCGGGCACCGAGAGAGCGGGCGAGGGATCTTTTTCACCGGCTCTCTCTGTCCTATAGTCTGGCCACGGCGGCCTTGATCCGCTCCAGGGCTATCTGTAGGTTCTCCACGGAGTTCGCGTAGGACAGCCGCAAGTAGCCCTCGCCGTACTGCCCGAAGGAGCCCCCGGAGAGGGTTGCCACGCCCGCCTCGGTGAGAAGGTAATCGGCCAGCGCCGACGACGGCACGCCGACCCGGCTGACGTTCGGGAAGACGTAGAAGGCGCCCTGCGGCCGCAGGCAGCTGAATCCCCGTATCTGATTGAGACCGTCGACTATGACGTCGCGGCGGCGTTTGAACTCGGCCACGTAGCGCGCCGGTTCCTCCTGCGGGCCAGTGATGGCCTCGACGCCAGCGCGCTGAATGAAACTGGCGGTGCAGGAGGCGCTGTTGGTCATCAAGCGGGTGATGTGCGCGGCCAGGTCCAGCGGCATTATGCCGTAGCCCAAGCGCCAGCCGGTCATCGCGTAGGTCTTCGAGAAGCCGTCCAGAATAATCGCTTTGTCCTGCATTCCAGGGAGAGAAGCTATCGAGAAGTGCTCGCCCGAGTAGATGATGCGACGGTAGACCTCGTCGGTCAGGACAGGGATATTCCGCTCGCTGGCGATTTCCGCCACCTGTTCCAGGTCTGAGCGAGTGAGCACGCCGCCGGTAGGGTTCTGGGGTGAGTTGAGGATAATGAGGCGCGTCTTGTCGCTGACCTTCTGCCGCAGTTCGCCGACGTCGAAGCGGAACTCGCGATCTTCGCGCAGCTGCACGGGCACCGGCACGCCGCCGACGAAGTTGATCACCGATTCGTAGATGGGGAACCCCGGATTGGGGTAGATGACTTCGTCGCCCTCGTCGACCAGAGACATTATGACGAAGAACATTATCGGCTTGGCGCCGGGTGTGACCACTACCTGGTCGGCGGTATGGGTTACCCCTCGCACCTGGCTGGATTCGCGGGCAATGGCCTCGCGTAGTTCCGGCAGGCCGGCGGAGGGACCGTAGTGCGTCCAGCCCTGCTTGAGCGCCGCCACGCCCGCCTCGACGATGTTGGCAGGCGTGTCGAAGTCCGGCTCACCGATCTCCAGGTGCACTACGTGCTTGCCTTTGGCCTCTAAAGCCCGGGCCCGCGCCAGCATCTCGAACGCCGTCTCGGTACCCAAGCGGTTCATCTTTGCGGCAACTCTCATCGCCTATCCTCCAGTGCTCAGCGTTCAGCGGGCCGCCTCCAGTCCGCGCCCCAGCCGTGCGCCAGCGATATCGTCTGCTAGCCGGCTAAATATAAACCATAGGCGGGCGAGAATCAACGACCGCGTTCTCTAGTCGGCCGGGCCATCGGCCGGCAGAGAGGGTTGCAGTCGGGCCTGGCTCAGTCCACGCAAGGTCAAGTTCTCGCGCCAGAGATAGAAGAACCCAAGCAGAGTGATCGGCAGAAGCAACGCCAGATGCAGCACCGCCGTGTAGCCCAGTGCCAACTCGCGGCCGACGCCGAACAGGCCGAGGCTGAACACGGCCAGGGCGTCGAAGGTGCCGACGTAGCCCGGCGAGGAAGGGATCATCCCGCCCACGTTGGCCACCGATGTGGCGAGCAACGTGGCCCTAACGCTCACGTGGCTGAAGAAGCCCAGAGCGATAACGTAGTACATCGCCGTCTCACAGAGCCAGGCGGCGGCCGAAAGCGCTAGGGCGGCAAGCGCCATGCGAGCGCTGCGCAAAGCGCGCAGACCGGTCAGACCGGCCAGTGCCACGCCGGCAAGAGGCGCGCGGTAGCGCTCGGGCAGCGGCCGGAGGCAGAGTGATACCAACCCCTCCGCCCAGGATGGCCGAGCAGACATGGCCACGATTAGGACGAGCAATCCAAGGAACAAGAGGCCTGTGGCCCAGACGATTTGTCGCAGAGTGGGGTCGAAGGGCATGGTTAAGGCGACGACCAGCATGAGCCCCAGTAGAACTAGCCCATCGAAGACGCGCTCGACGACGATGGTGGCCAAGGTCGCGCTCTTGCTGACCCCTTCCCTCTCGCCCAGCAAGTAGGCCCGCGCCAGCTCGCCGAGACGCGCCGGGAGGATGTCGTTGACCATATAGCCGATCACTACCACGGGAAAGAGGCGCCGGGAGGACACTGGCTTGAGCGGCAGAAGAAGGAACCGCCAGCGGACCGCCCGCAGCCAGACCCCTATGAAGTAGATCGCCAGGGCCGGCAACAGGTATACGTACTGGGCCCGCGCCAGCAGGTCAAGCACGCGATCGAAGTCCTGCACCTGACCGCCCAGCCAGAAGAGGAACACCAGACTGATGGCCAAGCCAAGCCAGAGCCGCCAGTTCCTTAACAACGTGGCCCTTCTAGCGCAGTCTGGCGGACCGCCCTTTCTCAGCACACGGAGCGTATCCGCCGCAAGCAAACCAGATTGTACTGCAACGCCAGCAGACACCGCAATGGCTGAGCAGCCGCTGAGTCTACGCCAGCGGGCCAAGGTTATTGACAGCCGGCCAGTTGCTCGGTAGGATTGGGAACGTGGCACAGATGCCCGGTCTCTTGCCCGAGCAGCAAACGCGGAGCGAGCAACCCACCGCCAGTCCCACTGACGGCCGCGCTGCCCGTCCGCGCCCGTCGGCGGGCGCAGGGGCTCTCCTTCCCGGCGGGCTCGAGGCGCACGCCATGCGGCTGCTGGCGCTCGTCGGGGCGCTGGTGGCGGCGAGCAAGTTCGCGCTCGCCGGCAACGCCTGGCTGGGCCTTCTAGTCTATGCCCTTTCCGCCGCGGTTTTCTGGTATTCGGTGGCGCCCTGGGACCCTCCCACGGTTGCCTTCCCTGCCGCACCGCGAGTTCGCCTGCGCCGACTTGACTTTGCTTTGGCCTCGCTTGTCGCCGGCATAGCTTTTCTCTCCGCCACCCGGGGAGCGCCGCAGCTGCTGCTGGCAGGATTGTGGGTAGCGGCGATGCTTCTGGCCCTGGCTGCCGGCAGCCGGCAAGTCGAGAGCGGCCGCTCCGCGGTGACGGCAGCGCGCTTCCCGCGGCGCGAGCTGGCGCTGGTCTTGGCCATCGGCCTCCTTGCCCTGGCCCTACGTTCCTGGCGGCTCGACCTCTACCCCAACGGTTTCCATGGCGATGAGGGCATCTTCGGCAGGGAAGCCTGGGCCATCCTGCAAGGCAAGGGGGCGCCGCTGTTCGGCGTCGGAGAATGGAACCATCCGGGGGGCTATTTCCACCTCTACGCCGTCTGGCTGGCCATCCTGGGCTACGGGGAGGTGCCGCTGCGGGCCAGCGACGCCTGCAACGGCGCTGTTCTGGTCGTGTTGGTCTACTTCCTGGGACGAGCCCTGTTCGGCAAGCGGGTCGCTCTGCTCGCGGCCGTTCTGGTCTGCTGCAACGTCGGCTTCCTCGTCTTCAGCCGCCAGGCGCTAGGCCTGTCAGTGTTGCCGGTTCTCTGGACTGGGGCCTTCCTCGCCCTCTGGGCCGGTCTGCAGAGAGGATCAGGCAAGCTACTGGTCTTGGCCGGCATACTAGGCGGGCTAGGGATGTATACGACCTTCGCGGCGCTCAGCTGGCTGGCGACAGTCGCCATCTTCGCCGCGGCCGTGGCCCTACTGACCCGCCAGATCAGGGCCTACGTACGGCCGGCGCTACTGTTTGGGCTGGGCTTCGCCGCCGCCTTCGCCCCCCTGGCGCCAGCCTATCCGCTGGTTTGGGCGCACTCCTCAAGTCGCCTGCTGTCGTCAGACCCGCGACAAATGCTGGCCATCGCCGGCACAACGGACTTGATTCCCGTCTATTGGGCGAACCTCATCAGGAACCTGCAGGGCCTCTTCGTGGCCAATCGCGAGGGCTTCTTCCTCCCGGGTTTGCCGCTTCTCGGCCCCGGCGAAGGCGCTCTCTTCGTGCTGGGGGGACTGTACGCATTAGTGCGACTGCGCGACCTGCGCTTCCTGCTTCTGCTCTGCTGGCTGGTGGTGATGTTTATCTGCAACGCGGAGATCAACAGCATAAGCCCGCAGGCGCATCGCCTCTGGTTTGGCACCGCGCCCATGCTGCTGCTGGCGGCCCTGGGCCATCCTGCAAGGCAAGGGGGCGCCGCTGTTCGGCGTCGGAGAATGGAACCATCCGGGGGGCTATTTCCACCTCTACGCCGTCTGGCTGGCCATCCTGGGCTACGGGGAGGTGCCGCTGCGGGCCAGCGACGCCTGCAACGGCGCTGTTCTGGTCGTGTTGGTCTACTTCCTGGGACGAGCCCTGTTCGGCAAGCGGGTCGCTCTGCTCGCGGCCGTTCTGGTCTGCTGCAACGTCGGCTTCCTCGTCTTCAGCCGCCAGGCGCTAGGCCTGTCAGTGTTGCCGGTTCTCTGGACTGGGGCCTTCCTCGCCCTCTGGGCCGGTCTGCAGAGAGGATCAGGCAAGCTACTGGTCTTGGCCGGCATACTAGGCGGGCTAGGGATGTATACGACCTTCGCGGCGCTCAGCTGGCTGGCGACAGTCGCCATCTTCGCCGCGGCCGTGGCCCTACTGACCCGCCAGATCAGGGCCTACGTACGGCCGGCGCTACTGTTTGGGCTGGGCTTCGCCGCCGCCTTCGCCCCCCTGGCGCCAGCCTATCCGCTGGTTTGGGCGCACTCCTCAAGTCGCCTGCTGTCGTCAGACCCGCGACAAATGCTGGCCATCGCCGGCACAACGGACTTGATTCCCGTCTATTGGGCGAACCTCATCAGGAACCTGCAGGGCCTCTTCGTGGCCAATCGCGAGGGCTTCTTCCTCCCGGGTTTGCCGCTTCTCGGCCCCGGCGAAGGCGCTCTCTTCGTGCTGGGGGGACTGTACGCATTAGTGCGACTGCGCGACCTGCGCTTCCTGCTTCTGCTCTGCTGGCTGGTGGTGATGTTTATCTGCAACGCGGAGATCAACAGCATAAGCCCGCAGGCGCATCGCCTCTGGTTTGGCACCGCGCCCATGCTGCTGCTGGCGGCCGTCGCTATCGACCGGACGCTGCTGTTGGGGCAACCGGAGCTCGGAGACAGGGCGCGCAGGCTGGCACGGCGTTACGGCGGTGTGGCTCTAGCCACGGTGCTGGTGGGCGTGATCTGCGTCGGCGGGCTGCGGGCCTTCTTCACTCACGGAGAGAAGTTGATCATGTGGGAGACGGCCAGCTCGCAGGCGCGCTACATCGCCCAACTCGGGCCAAAGGTATCGATCGGTCTGCTGGGTGCGCCGAATATCTACTTCGATCACCCATCGCGGCAGTACTTGGCACCCCAGGCGATAGGCATGAATATCACCCGCTGGCCGGACGACCTCGACGCCCTGCGAGCATTAGGCCGGCCTGCCGTCTTCATCGTCTACCCTCACCGCAACGCGGACCTCGAGCGTCTACGGGCAGCCTTCCCCGAAGGGCAGGAGAGGGCAATCGTGCTGCCGGTGCCCGAACCGCACACGGTGTTCACCGCCTTCGCCACGGAAGGCTTGCCGCCGCCGCTCCAACCACTGCCCCCCGACCCGCTCGGCCAGGCGCTCTTCCGCTGAAAGCGCCTACTTGGGCGTGGGATATACCACGACTCGATTGTTGCCAGAGTCGGCGACGTAAAGGTTCCCCTGCCCGTCCACGGCCAATCCTAGAGGCAGATAGAGAGGCATTTGGCCCTGGTTGGCACCCCAGACCGCCAGCAGCTCCCCGGTATTGGCGAACTTGAGCAGGCGCTGGCCCTCTGGGTCGCTGGCATACACGTTGCCGACGGCATCCACAGCTAGATAGGGTTTGTTGGCCACTCCCTCAGAGCTCCAGGAAGGCACGTCCCACTGGGCAAGGTAGTTGTAGTCCGGGCCGAATTTCTGGATCCGCTGGTTCCAGGTATCGGCGAGGTAGATGCTACCCTGAGCATCCAGGGCGATGCCCACGGGCTCGTTAAGCTGGCCGTCGCCCGCGCCAAAGGTGCCGAACTGGCTGATGAAGGCCCCGTCGGGCGAGAACTTCTGCACCCGCTTGTTGCCGGTATCGACGACGAGCACGTTGCCCTCGCGGTCGACCGCCAGGCCGCGCGGACCGTAGAACAGGCCCGGGGAACTGCCCGGCTGGCCGCGAGCGTCGGCGAAGCTGCCCCATTGCAGCAGAAAGCGGCCGCTGGCGTCGAACTTCTGCACGCGGTAATTCCAGGTGTCAGACACATAGACGTTTCCCTGGCCATCCACCGCGATGCCCCACGGCTCGTCGAACTGTCCGGGCTCCTTTCCTCGACTGCCCCACTGCGCCAACACCTGGCCGTCGGCGGCGAGACGCACCACCCGGTCGTTGCCGGAGTCCAGAACGTAGAGTCCTCCGTCGGGAGCCGGAGCGACGCCCTTGGGGTCGTTCAGCGTCCCTGCCCCGGGGAGGGCGGCGATTGTGCGGGAGGGCGCGATGTCCGTCGTCTTGTTGGCATACGGGTCCTGGCCGACGCCGGCCGCGGTCGCCGCCTGCGCCGGCATCCAGGCGCCGCCGACCAGGTCCTTACGCACGTAGAGGACGAAATCGGTAGATCCGAGTGGATCAAGCGGCTCGCGATAGAGGAAGTAGCGCCAGAGGCGCGTACGCGCGTCGCTCCGCAGACTGGCACGCAGAATATCCAGGAAACCGAAGCCCGAGGAATCGGCAGGCAGGGTGGCGCGCTGCGCCTCGGGCGTTATGGCCCGCAGCCACTCCGCCACGGTGCGGTAGTCCTCGGGGAACCACCAGCGCAGCCGATAGCGCTGGCTAACGTAGTTGCCCGCCAGCAGCGGCCGCACCTGGGCGTCGTGGTTGTTCTCCAAGCCGACGATCACTACGGCGGCGTCTGTCGGGGGGGAGCCTGTGCCGATGAAGACCCGGCCCGGCCAGTCGCGCAGGTACCATTCGAACGGCCAGGAGACGTCGCTGTCGTAGGCGACTTTCAGGTTCTTGCCCTGGCCGGTGCGCACGGCGACACGCTCGATATCCTGCATTACGTTGACGACGTCCGGGGTCGTCTGGGTGTAGACGATCATCTCCGTGGCGATGTCGCCGTTGACGAAGGCAGCCTGGACGCCCGTATGCACCGTCAGGGGCACCAACACCACCAGCGAACCCACGGCCAGCGTGCCCAGCGAGCGTCGCAGGCCCAGACGCTCGGCGACGCGCAGGACCAGGTAGGCGAGGGCAGCCAGAAGCCCTACCATCAGCAGCCAGCGCAGCCAGAGATTCTGGCTCTGCAGGTCGCTGAGCCCCGCGGCGGTCGGCCGAGGCATGTTGGAGAGCGCTAGCCCGACCACGAGCAGCACCACAGCCGCCCCCACCAATAGGGCTCGCGCTCGAGCTAGGTCGCGCCAGCGCTGGCTTTGCAGCACCGCCGCCAGGGCCATCGCCGCCAGTAGAGCGAGCGGTAGGCCAAGCTGCAGTATCAGCCAGGGCATCTTCTCACCCGCCCAACTGAAGAGCACCAGGGCGCCCGCGAACCAGAATACGAGGAAGGACGTGAACGGCCGGCGTTTGACCAGGAAGTAGGCTATGCCCGGCAAGGCGAAGGCCAACAACAAGTACTCGTAGAGCGGCAGGAGCAGGAGGTAGTAGTACCAGGGCTGGCCGCCCCGGCGCACCTCCTGCTGGGCCAGCCAGTAGACCAGACCGCCGACCGCCCCTGTGATGAAGCCGGCCGGATTGCTGAACATTGTCGTGAAGAAGATAGTGAAGACGGCGAAAAAGACGCCTGCCGCCGTGAGCCACACTCGCGCCCGCCAGCGGGTGCCGATAAGCGCCGCCACTGCCAGAAGCAGCACGAAGACGACGGCCAGGAAGCGGTACTCCTCTGGCGTCGGGTAGGCGTCAATAGGCCTGCCCTGCAACCGGCGATAGATGATCGCGAAGCCGCCCAACTGGGTCAACGTTAGCGTTCCCAGGAGCAGCAGCACGTCGGCCGGTCCACCGAAATGCCTCTCGCGCTTGAACAGGGCCAGCAACTCGGGCCCCGTCCAGACGAAGAAGAACAAACCCCACACCGCCATCACGAGGTAGGTGGTCTCTTTCGTATTGAAGGAAAGGGCCAACAGCCCGGAGAGAATGTAGAGATAGACGGGCCGGCGTTCGTCGAGATAGCGCCAGATACAGACGAACATGGCCAGCGTGAAGAAGGCTACGTGCGCATCCTCGCGGATGAAGCGCCCGAAATAGAGGAAGGACGGCGAAATCAGCAGCAGTCCGCAGGCGAGTAGGGCCGCCAGTCGACCCATCTGCCGCCGAAGCAAGTACGGCAAACCGACCGTAAGCGTGCCCAGGAAAGCCGGGGCGTAGCGCGCCGAGGCATCGCTGGCCCCAAAGAGGAAATAGATCAGGGCGTTGAAATGGTAGATGAACGTGCCGTGCAATAGGGGATCGTGCACGTAGCCGCGGCCGGTATAGAGGTAATAGGAGTAGACCGCATGCAGGCTTTCGTCGTGATGCAGCGCCCGCGCCCCCAGGTCCCAGAAGCGGCTGATCGCGGCCAAGACCATAATGCTCACGAACAGCGCCTTCTCCCAATCGAGCGACAGCGCGTTCAGAAGCGAGAGATCCAGCAGCGAACGCTGCCGGGCTTCACCCTCGTATGCCAGTTCCCCGCTTTGCATCCCCACTACCCTATCTGTTGGCGTTGCCCACGGCCACGTAGAGGCGCACCTCCTGCCGTGGCGCCACGACAGTGAATTCACGGTACAGCAGCCAGCGCCACAGCTGGCCTGGGCCAGAGGCGGCAAACGCAGCCGCACCACCCAGCGTGTACTTCTGCCAGACGTAGTTGCCGGGCGGCGGTTCCACCTCCGCCGGCACCACTACCAGCGTCGAGCCCACGGTCGGCCCATCGTAGGTCACGCGTGTGTAGTCGCGCAAGTACCAGGCAAGGGGGTACTTGAGAGTGGCATCCACGGCCAGGCTCAGATCCCGGCTGCCAGGAGTGCTCAGCACCGCGGACTCGCGCTCGATTTCCTGATATAGGCTGCGCAGGTCAGCGCCGGTTGTCTGATGCGCCGGCAGGAAGCCCGGCCCCAACGGGTCCGTTTCGGCAACCGCGGCGCTGACGTGCAAGGCAAAGCCAAGCACAACCACCGCCGCCAGCAAAGCCGCGCCCCAGGCAGCAGGCGAAGGGCCGCGCCAGAAGGCCCAAAGCGCGGCCACGACCCACAACAGCGCCGGGGGCACCAGAACTACGCTGGGAGGCACCGTCGAGTTGGGAAGGGCCACGTAGCCGGCGGTAATGCCAAACAGCCACACCGCGGGCAGAGTCGAGCACAGAAAGAGAGCCGCCTCAGCAGGTGCCAGCCGACGCCTGCCCTGCCGCCAGAGCTCGGCCACGGCTGTCCCGCCTGCCAGTGCCCAAGGCAACACGATGTAGGACAGGCCGCTCGCTCCCGGGCCGGCGGCGAAGCCCGCGGCGAGCACGGCCACCGTGCCCCAGACCAAGGCGAAGCGCGCGCCCGCACCCAACCAGGGCAGCAGCACCAGCGCGGCCACGGCGCCCAGAACCACCGCCGGCTCGTACACGGCCAGCGTTGCCACGACGGCAGGCCAAACCCTCACCCCGCCGGCGAACGAACCCAGCCAGAGAGCCAGAGGGTCAATCACCCCCGTCTGCACCCCTTGCGGCTGGCTCAGCAGGCCCGTAGCCACGAGCAGCAGCCCCAGCGCACCCGGCAACGCCCACGGTCGCCAGCGGCCGAGCAGCTGACTAGAATCGGCGGGCAAACGCCCAGCCAGCGCCTGCGTGAGGCCGAAGGCGAGGCCCAGAGGGACAACCAGGGCAAAGGAAGAGGGACCGCAGGCGAGAGTCAAGCCCGCCAGCAAGCCAGCCAAAGCGAAGGCAAGCCGGCCGCCGCCTTCCCGGGCCTGCGCGTAGGCCAACGCCGCTCCGCCGAGCAGCGCCAGGGCCGGCAGCTCGCCATCCAACTGGCGCGAGGCGCCCACAAGCGAGGGCGAGATCGCTAGAAGCAGCGTAGCGCCCAGAGCGGCCTCACGACCGAACCAGCGCCGCCCCAGGTAGGGATAGAAGACCACCGCCAAGCCCGCCAGAGAGGGCAACAGGCGAGCGGTGAAGTCGGACGCGGAGAAAAGGAAGAAGAGGGCGGCGGTTCCGTACATGAGGACAGGGCCGGCGGCGAGCGAGGAGACATCGCCGCGAGTCAGTTGCAGCGCCGCCAGGGCCCGGCGACCTTCGTCGGCGCTGAGCAACGGCGTGCCCAGGTCCCACAGGCGCAGGCCCGCCGCCAGGAGCCAGAGCAGCAGATACGCACCTACCTCGAGTGTCAGCCTGTCGGCAGCAAGACGGGGCATTGCGTCCGCACCGGTCCCGGTATGTATTACCGTCGAGGCGGCGACGTCCGCGTCCTCGACCCCTACTGCTCGCGCTTCCTGCATCGTCAACGTGGACCGGTCTGCGCCAGCACGGGTGCCTGGCGCAGACGGTAGATCGTTACTCCTTGGTTGCGAAAGGCCACGTCCATGAAGGACCCGAACTTGGCCAGCGCCCCGGGCGAGGTGCCGCCATAGGCCTGGCGTTCGCTGTCACCGACGTAAACGTAGGTTACGCCGTACTGCCGCAGCAGACGCTCCGCTAGCGCCAGGTCCTGGGTGCGGTAGATGGCGTCCACGTCCGCTTTGCGCACCGCGGGCACGGTTGTACTGCCGCGCCACTGGTACTCGTGCCCGACCCAGCCCAGCACCGAGGGCAAGCCGGTGAAGGCCGAGCCCTGGTTGCCGACGCCGTACTCGGCACCGCTGGCTTCCAGAATAACCGGCGTCCCCTCCACGCCTTGCAGCCAGGCAATGGCGGACCCTTCGTATGGGTTGGCCCCGTTCAGCCAGGCCAGTCCGTCTAACGTGGCAGGGCCGGCAAAGCCGGCGGTCTTGGAGAGCGGCGCCAACAGGGTGTAGACCATTCCGCCGGCCAAGGCGATGGCGGCCAGCGCCAGCCAGCCCCGATAGGCGATCAGCCTGACGCCACGCCAGGCGAGGACCCGACGCAGTGAACCGAGGCAGTATACCGTGTAGGCTCCGGCAACGGCAAGGAGGGCCCACGACTGGTAATAGAGCTTGAAAACGGTGTTCATGCGATTGCCAAAGCCATCACGCACGTAGATGACCTCGCAGGCAGCCAGGAGCAGCCCGGCCAACAGCACGAGGGCAAGGGCGAAGACATCCTCGGACCGCCCGGGGGAGTCCGAGGGGCCACCCCCCGGCAGGCGCCTCAGTAATGCCAGTCCGGCGAGACCGGCCAGAGCCAGCAAGACCGCTAGTGAAGTCAGACCGGCCAGGCCAAGCGCCAGCAGCGCGACCGCAGCCGCCAGCCAGGCCCACCAGTTCCTCCTTGCCCGGTCGAACCAATCGCCCGCCGCCAGCGGCAAGGCGAAAGCCAGCGCGAGAAGGGGTCCCCAGAAGATGGCCAGGTGCTGCCACTGGGTCCTCACGGTGACTAGGCCAATACCACCGACCTGGCTGTGCAGCCAGGCGAAGAACGGCCAGTAGGTGAGAAAACAGACAACGAGCGCCCCCGCGCCGAAGGCGGCAGCCCTCCCCAGGAAGTCAAGGAGCGGGCGTCCAGAGACCAAGGCACGCTGCAGGGCGTAGCAGAGCGCCAGCAACCCCAGGAACACAGGCAAGTCCCAGGTGTTGAGGAAACCCAGGGCGCCAAAGCAAAGCACGTAGAGTACGGCGCGGCCCTTCTCCGCCCCCAGCGCCGCGGCCGTCAGCTCGCGCGGCCAGCGCAGCACGGCCAGACAGAGACTCAGGGCGAAGACGACGAACGGCAAGGCCATCACGTGGGGGTGGAGGTCTCCCAGGAGAAAACTGAAGAATGGGAACTCGTTGATCGTGTAGTCACCGGAGACGCCCGTGGCCGGGTCGAAGGTCCCGACCACTCGGGTCGCCCGCCACCACCACCACGTGTCGGGTGGGTCGCTGGGATACCACTGTGGCCCGACCGGCGCGGTCGCCAAGTCGCGGATATTGAGCCAGCGGACGAACTCGCTCGAGAGCCTGCCCGTCTGGCGCAGGACTTCGAACACGGCCTCCCAGTTGGCGAGAAAGAGAAGGAGCAGAGGGCCCAGCAGGGCGAAGGCGGCGGCGCCACCGTCGAAAGGTGTCGGCTCGCCCTCCACCGTAGACGCGGCTCGGCCGGCGACGAGGGAGTAGAGGAGCCCAAAGGAACCGGCGGCCGTGGCGCCGAAGAGGAAGGCCAGCGCCAGATTGAACCCTACCGCGGGCGCCACGCCCGCGAGCTTCACCAGCACGGCCATCAGATAGTAGCCGAAATAGTAATAGCTAATCCCGTAGCCGGCCAGCCACGGGTCCTGCGGCGGGGCGCTCTCCGCCCGCAACGCCGCGTTGAGGAAGGCGAAATCCATCGGCTTCTCCGTGCCGGAGATCGCCGGATTGTAGGCACGGAAGGCGGCGAGAAGTGCGAAGCCCGCCAGAAACACCAGCTCAGGGTACAACCAATGGCGAGGGTTGGCCCGCAGCCAGGCCCAGGCCTGTCGGCCCCAGCGCCCCCAGGAAGCAGCGGCCAAGACGGCCATGAGGACAAACAGGGTGGCCCGGCGGTTGGCCAGCAGACCAAAGGAACTGCCAAGCCAGATGGCGTAGCCAACCAGCAGCAAGCCAAGCGGCTTGGCGAAGGCCAGTCCACGGCCGGGCAGCGCGGGCAGCAACCACCAGACCAGGGGCAGCGCCGCCAGGCCCAGAGCCTCAACCGCCAGCAGCCATAGCACTACGTCAGACATCAGCGATCAGGCAGCTCCCCGCACGTGGTAAATCTTGACGCCCCGCGCATCGTAAACCAAGTCTAGCGTACTGCCTACCAGGGCGTCGAACTTCGCCAGCCCGGCCGCCGGATAGTAGGCCCGCTCCAGCTCGCCCACGTAGACGTAGCTGACGCCGTACTCGTGAATGACGGCCAGCGCTGTCGTGGGGTTTGTCGAACTGTAGGCATCGTTGACCTCGTTGACCCGGCGCTCGACTTCCTGCTGGTAGCCCCAACGTTGCTGGCGCTCGTGCCAATCCCAACCCAGCACCGCGGGCAGGCCGGTGTAAATGGCGACGCGCGCGCCCCAACGATAGTACGGAGCCCAGCCCTCCAGCACCACCGGCGAGCCACGTACGTTCTGCCACAGCCACTGGATCGCCGCGTAGTCATTGCCCAACACGAGGCGCCGGCCTTCGTCGTTGTATACTGCCGAGTTCAGGTAGGCCGCACCGTCCAGAGTGTGCGGGGCCGCCTGGGCGAAGCGATCGAGCAGCCGGGAACGGGTGGCGACAACTGGGTAGGCAAGTCCCGCCACGAGAACGAGCGCCAAACCCACCTGCCAGATCTGCGACCACCAGGCGCGCGATTTGGCTGCCAGGCTACAGAGAGCAACGAGCACCACCGATCCGGCCACGCCCCAGACAATCCACATCTGCAGATAGAACTTGAAAACGGTGTTCATGCGGCCAACGTCGCCCTTGATGGCAAAGAGCTCGCAGAAGGCGCTCAGGCCGAAGCCCAACGCAATCATGCCCAGGAGAAACGTCTCCGCGGCCGAGCGGCGCGGCTGCAGCGCCAGCCAGGCGGAGACCGACAGCAGTACCAGAAGAACCCCCAGCGTCGTGTAGCCCAGGAGATGCAGCAGTAGCCCGCCGGCCACTACGCCGCCCAGTCCGTACAGGGCCAGCAACGCCGGCTCGTCGTCACGACGCACTAGCGCCCCATAGTGGCGACGGAACGCGTCCGCGCGCGGCCAGTGGCGCGCGCTCGCCGCCGCGCCTCGCCACCAACCGGCCCGCGAGTGGCGAGCCCACAGTTCGTAGGCAAGGAAGCTGACCAGACCGAAAATGAAGAGCCCGTTGATCACCAGGTACAAGTGCAGGGGCGAGCGCTCTGGCGCCGGGTCGACGCCGTTGTAGAACGACTGGAAGTTGGCGTGGAAGGGCAGGTAGAGCGCCCAGGCAGTGAGCGATAGCATGACGAGGTCGACAAGCAGGCGCAGCAGTCGGGCCAGGCTGCGCGCGCCTCTAAACCAGACCACGAAGAGCGCGAAGCCTGCCAGCGCCAGATAGGTGGGGAAATCCCAGGAGTTCGTCGGCCACAGCGCCCCCAGCACCAGGGCGAGAACAAACCAGCGCAGCAGCGCCTGCAGCCAAACGCGAGCCCGCACCCCCTCGACCGGCAGTAGCCCCTCGCCGCTCAGAGCCAGGCTCAGGCAGGCCGCCAGGCTGAGGAGCGTGTAGGGCATGGCAATCATGTGGGCGTGCAAATCGGCGAAGAGGAAGGTGAAGAAGGGGAACTCGTTCACTGAGGCACCCGGATAGACTCGCGTCGTGGCCCAATACCAATCGGTCGACGAAGCCAGTGGCTGGCCCCGCAGCCAGGATGAGGCCAGTCCCGTCAGGGCGGCAAGCAGACCGTCGACGCCGGGTATGGCGCTGTGCAGGCCGTGGTAGCCATTGGCACCCAGGGCATCGAGTAGCTGGCCGGCTCCCCCGAGATTGCCCGCGAAGCAGACGATACCGACCGCGAGCAGCCCCGAGGCGAGGCGGCGTCGTTCCCGGCCGGGCAGCAGCTGGACCGCGAGGCTGTACGAGACCGAGAAGACACCCGCCGCGGTGGCCGCGGCGAGAAACGGCACGGCCAAGTTGTAGGCGATTGTCGGCTCAATGGCCGTGAGCTTGATTAGCGTGGCGACCAGCAGCTGGCCGAAGTAATAGTAGTTGAGGAAACCGCCGGCAAACCAGGGGTCATAGGGCGGGTAGGCCTCGCTCTTCAGCACGGCCATCAAGTAGGCAAAGTCCATCGGCTTTTCGCCCCCTCGGGCAGGATGCCAGAGGTCGGGGTTCAGCCAGCGCAGCGCCAGGAAGATCAGAAACACCCCCCAGAACACGGCCTCCCCCGTCAAGAGAGCCGCCCGGCGCTCGCGCCAAAGCGAGCGCAAAGCGGCACGCTGCCACCAGGCGACGCCCGCGGCAGCTGCCGTGAGAGCCGCGAGCAGCAGACGCAGCACGCCTGGCGTGGCCGGCAGCAGGCCCGCGCTCGTCACCTGCCACTGCAACCAGGTAAGCAACAGTAGAGCCAGCGGGCGGGCGAAATGATAGCCCCGATCCGGCAACCATCCCAGAGCGGCAACGGCGAAGGGCAAGCCGACCAGCCCGAGCCCGAGAAGTGCCAGCACCCAGGCCACGAGCGGCAGGCGGTTCTGCCAGCCGTCGGCAGGGAAGAGCTCGGCGTAGGTACCCCCCAGCGCCTCCACCGCCGCCTGCACCGGGTCCATCAGCCGAACCGACGTGCTGGTGGGAGCAACGCCGCTCACGGGTCCCAGTAAGGAGCGCAGCTGGCTCTCGGAAAGCTGAGCCTCTTTGCGAAAGACCAGCACCTTGGGGTGGTCGTAGACCGTGAAGCTCTCGTCGGCAGCGTCGTCCACTATCTGCCAACCATCCAGAGCCGGATAGTTGCTGAAGACCTTGTCCAACGCGAAACCCAGCTGGCCGCCGAACAGTAGCTGGTAGTAACGGGTGGTCACCGGGTAGCGGGCGGGGAGGCGCGGGATCGAAGCATAGAGTCGATTGCTGGAGAGGATCACGAAGTCGGCCCGCCGCAGGTCCGCGATCAGCTCCGCCACCTTGCTCTCGGTGTCGTCGTCGTAAAGGGGCATCTCGACGAGGGTGTACTCATCGAGGCTGCGCTGCCGGCCGTCGATTTGCATCGGCAAGGGCAGGGGGTCGTCCCAGTGCTCGGAAGTAATGACCGAGCCGGCGGTCACGTTCTCGTACAACCACTGCGAGGCGGCAAGGCGGGGGTGTTCCCCTGAGTAGACATTTATGAACGCCGCGCCGTAGAGCACGGCCCCCAAAAGAGCGGCTCCCCCAAGACCAACCGCCCCATACGGCGAAAGGAGGCGGGCACGCCATAGGTTAGTGCCGTCCGCCTGCCGCGCCGCCAGCCAGCGGTAGAGGTCGACCACGAGCACGGCCCCGGCCAACGAGAGGGCCGGCATAATCGGCAGCAGATAGCGCATGAACTTGGCGTAGAACGAGCCGGTGACCAGGAAGTACGGCACCACCCAGGCCAGAAGAAGCAGGTCGGTGGCTCGGGGTCGAACGAACTGGCGTACGGCTAGGTAGGTGATGCCAGCCAACGCCGTTAGGCCGAGCGCGGGCCCGTAGCCCCAGAGAACCAAGTTGCGGAGGAAGTAGAGGTAAGGCGTCGTGCCCGCGTATTGGCGCGTATATGGCAAGTCGGCCAGGCCCCGCACCATGGCGTTCTGTTCGCTGATGCTGCGGACGTAGGTGGCGAAGTCCAGGACAGCGTAGGGCTGGAGCACGACGCCCACGACCACGGCCGCGAGGCAGCAGAGGGCAACCAAGCCGATGGAGCGATTGACCTGCCGGCTCGCTGGCCGGCGCCAGCCCTGTTCGCCGGGGCGAGGCCAGTAGATGTACAGGCCGGCGGCGACGACCGGCAGCAGGAGCGCCGGCAGGGCGCTAAACTTGAACGCGAAAGCCAAGCCGATGGCGGCGCCGAGGCCCACCGCATCCCGGAGACGACCGCGGCGGCGCAGCTGTTCCGCGAACACTAGAGCCAAGACGAGCGCAAACGTCAGAAGGGTGTCGGCGGCGTAGAAGTGCGAGAGCTGGATATGGAAGGCGGTGAAAGTGACGAAGGCAGCCGCCAGCAAGCCGGCCGCGCGCCCGTACAAGCGAGAGCCCAGCAAGTACAGCAAACCGATGGTGCCCAAATCAAAGAGCGCCGAGATAACTCGCCCAATCGGGCTGAGGTATTCGTAGCTGCCCAGCCGAGGGTCGAAGAGAGCGGCAACCCAACTGGCGAGGCGCAGCAGGTAGATGGTGAACGAGCCGTAGGCAAAAAAATGCGGGTTGAGCGTGCTCGTCTTAGCATCCAGCAGGTTGGCCCAGTTCGGTGGGAGAGGTAGACTGAGCGGGGCAGCGAACATAGCGATTGCCCGCTCGTCCGGATGTAGTTGCCGGAAGAGGTCCCAGTTTATGTTGTAGAGGCGCAGCGCCGCTCCGCCGAGCAGCAAGCCCACCAGTAGCGCCGCCGCGCCCCAGGAGCTGTTCTGCCTGCCCCGGCGGTCGGCCGAGATCATCGCGCCTGGTCACCCTCGCATACAGAGGTTTGCGCGCCATTCTAGCACGCCGTCGTACGCCCGGGCAACAAAGCCTCGCAGGGCCAGAATGAGTTCGGGAGCCCGCGGGACGGACGTAGCGCTTGCTTGACACACGTTTTGGCGGGCGTTTACAATCTGCCTAGAGACGTCGTTGGGAGACTGCCAAGGAAGGCGCCCGCGGATAGGGCGAGCGAAGGTGTTCGTCTTCCGCTCAATCCGCTGCCGTCAACCCAGATATGCCCAAGCGGTAGGGATAGAGGCGACCAACCTGGAGTCAGCGACTGCGGTATACTTAGAGGCGAAGGCCGCGTGCCCGCGGCCGCCCCTCACGCCCAAGATGGCGCCGTGGGGCAGCCGCCAGTTTGGTAAGGAGTGAGGCGATGCCTGAGGTCACTTTCGAGCGTCAGTACCGTACACCCTACTCGGAAGGTTTCCTGCTACTGGAGGGCGAGGACCGGGTCGGGCGGGCCGAGCTGCACTACACGCCGAGTGTCGTTTACTGCACGCTCGTCGTCGAACGCGAGATGGAGGAAGAGGACCTGCTCGACCTCATTCAGCAGATCGACGACGACATCGTCGTCTCGGCCAGCGTGCCACGCGAGGACTTCGTCGTTACTGCCTACCACGGCCGAGATCTGGGCGTGTATGAGGACGAGTTCCTGGACGAAGAGGATCTGGAAGAGGACGAGGACGAAGACGACGAGGACGAAGACCTCAAGCACTAGCGCGCCCTAAGTTGGATCCCTGGCGCTCTTTACAGGCCGCACTTGTCCGGTGATTGCTGCGTCGCGTTCTATGGGCACGCCCTCCGGCCGTGCCCGTCGGCATTTCCCCACTCTTTGCCGTCCGGCCATGCTATAATCGTTGGCGCAGTTCACCTTGGAGGCCCAGGAGATCGAGAAGTCGGACGCTAGCACGCCTCCCGTCTCGAGCCGCTGGCTGCAGTTCTTGCTGGCGGCGCTGCCTCTAGTGTTGGTCACTGCCGTGGTGGCCATATTGCGCCCGGACCTACGCGCACTCGCCGCCTATGGCTATGCTGGCGTGTTCGGCATAATGCTGGTTGGCAACGCCACCGTGCTCCTGCCGTTGCCGGGGCTGGCCACTGTTGCCGCCGCCGGCGCTCTCTGGAACCCACTGCTGGTTGGCTTGGCGGGCGGTCTGGGCGGAGCAGCGGGCGAGGTCACGGGCTACTTGGCCGGCCGGGGTGCACACCAGTTAGTGGATGTCAGCCGGGCGCAGTGGCTGAGTCGCTTTGAGGGGTGGGTACGCCGGTACGGCTTCTGGGCCATCCTGGTGTTCGCCACCGTACCTAATCCGTTCTTCGACGTGGTCGGCATCGCCGCCGGCTCGTTTGCCTACCCCCCCTGGCGCTTCTTCGCCGCCGTCTGGCTGGGCAATACGATCAAGTGCACTGCCGTAGCCCTGGCCGCTGGCACCGTCACCGGTTTCTTCTTCGGTGGCTGAGGAATCCCACCCTCGGGATTGGCCCATCGGCGCGCAACCAGGCGGCTGCCGCTACGTTATCTTGATGGCGGCGAGAGCGACTGCGCGGCCGGGCGAAAGCCGGTGCCCTCGCCTGAGCGGATGCTCCTGCTTGACAAGGCAGGGAGGCGCCGCTAACATTGAGGTTACGCGCGCGAAGGAGACGCCAGCAGGCAAGCATGTCTCGCTTCATCGATAGCATCAACCAGCCAGACGACCTGAAACGCCTCAACCCCCACGAACTCGAGCAACTAGCAGCGGAAATCCGCGCCGAGCTTCTCCATACCGTCCTCCAAACCGGTGGCCACTTAGCCTCCAACCTGGGCGTAGTCGAGCTGACTTTGGCTCTGCACACTGTCTTCGCCAGCCCAGCCGACAAGATAGTTTGGGATGTCGGCCACCAGTGCTACGTTCACAAACTACTTACCGGGCGCCGAGACCGTTTCGCCACTATTCGGCAATATGGTGGTCTCAGCGGCTTTCCCGCGCGCGAGGAGAGCGAGCACGATGCCTTCGGGGCCGGTCACGCCAGCACCTCGGTATCGGCCGCTCTAGGCATGGCCACGGCCCGCGACCTCGCGGGCGGCAAACATCACGTGGTCGCCGTGATCGGTGACGGGGCCATGTCGGGCGGTCTCGCCTTCGAAGGTGTGAACAACGCAGGCCATTTGGCCACTCGTTTCATCCTGGTACTCAACGACAACGGTATGTCGATCTCACGCAACGTCGGCGCCCTCGCCAAGCACCTGAGCCGACTGCGCACGGAGCCGCTGTACACCCAGGCCAAAGCCGGCGTAGAGTATCTTCTAGTCAAGCTGCCGTTAGGCCGGCGCGTGCTGCAGTTTCTCAAGCGTTTCAAACAGAGCTTCAAGGGTCTGGTAATGCCCACGATGCTGTGGGAGGAGCTTGGCTTCACCTACCTGGGGCCGATTGACGGGCACGACATCTCGGCCCTCCGCGAAGCCTTCGAGCGCGCCAAACTAGTGCAGCGCCCGGTGCTGGTCCACGTCTACACCACCAAGGGCAAGGGCTACGATCCCGCCGAGGAAGACGCGGTTTCGTTCCACGGAGTGGCCCCTAACGGCCACAAGAAGTCAACCGCGCCTAGCTACAGCACAGTCTTCGGTGACACGCTAGTAAAGGTCGCCGAGCGGGACCCGCGCCTCGTCGCTATATCCGCCGCGATGCCCGATGGCACGGGCCTCAACCGCTTCGCGCGGCAGTTTCCCCGTCGCTTCTTCGACGTGGGCATCGCCGAGGAACACGCCGTCACCTTCGCCGCTGGCCTGGCCACGCAGGGCTTCCGCCCCGTGGTGGCGCTTTACAGCACCTTCCTCCAACGGGCCTACGACCAAGTAGTGCACGACGTCTGTTTGCAGAACCTGCCGGTCATTTTCGCCATTGACCGCGCGGGCTTGGTTGGCGACGACGGGCGCACCCATCACGGCGTCTTCGACATATCTTTCCTGCGTCACGTGCCGGGTCTGGTGCTGATGTCTCCCAAGGACGAAAACGAGCTCCAGCATATGCTCTGGACCGCGGTGCAGCTAGGTAGGCCGGTCGCGCTGCGCTACCCGCGGGGCAGTGGCGCCGGTGTGCCGCTGGACGATGAACTGATTGAACTGCCCTTGGGTCAGGCCGAGGTGCTGCGCCAGGGCGAGGACCTGGCTATTGTGGCCTACGGCCCGCTCGTACAAACGGCGCTGGCGGCGGCGGCGACACTGGCGGAAGCCGGCGTGCAGGCGACGGTCGTCAACGCCCGCTTCGCCAAGCCCCTGGACGAACCGCTCATCGCCAGGTTGGCGCGGCGGTTGCCACTGCTGGTGACTTTGGAAGAGAACGCGCTACAGGGTGGCGTTGGCAGCGCCTTGCTCGAGGTGTTGGAGGAACACCGGCCGCTGGCAGCACGGGTGCGACGAATCGGCTTGCCCGACGTCTTCGTCGAGCACGGCAGCCCCGAAATCCTGCGCCGCAAGTGCGACCTAGCGGTGCAGGGCGTGCTGGAGACGATCGCGCGCGAAATACCACGCCTGCAGAGAGTCCCCGCCGTGAGCGAGGTCCGGCGCTAGAGTGGCCGGACTCGGCGACCGCTTTCGCCCCGAGCTGGAAGCGGAAATGGCAGCCTGCTTTCCTTCGGCTGGCCCCGCGGCGGGCCTTTTCGCTGCCCTCCGGTATCATCTGGGCTGGGCCGAGGCAGACGGCAGCCCCGCGCGCGCCGGCGGCGGCAAGCGGCTGCGTCCAGTTCTCTGCCTCGTCACCTGCGAGGGCTATGGCGGCGATTATCGCCAGGCGTTGCCCGCCGCCGCGGCGATCGAGTTGCTGCACAACTTCACCCTTATCCACGACGACATCGAAGACCGCAGCGACGAGCGCCACCACCGACCGACCGTCTGGAAAGTGTGGGGAGAGGCGCAAGCCATCAACGCCGGCGACGCGCTGTTCACCATCAGCCAGCTGGCTGCCTTGAGGTTGGCGGGACGGGGCGTCCCGGCCGACAGGGTCTTGGCCGGGGTGCAGACGATCAATGCCGCCTGCCTGCGGGTCTGCGAGGGCCAATTCCTCGACATCGACTTTGAGCAGCAGGCGCTGGTCGACGAGACGTCGTACCTGGCGATGATCAGGGGCAAGACGGCCGCGTTGCTGGGCTGCGCGCTGGAAATGGGGGCACTAGTTGCCGGCGCCGCGCCGGCCGAGCTAGCCGCGTTGCGCGAAGCGGGGGAGTCGCTGGGGCTAGCTTACCAGGTTCAGGACGACATCCTGGGCATTTGGGGCGACCCGGCGGTAACGGGCAAGCCCACCGCCGACGACATTCGCAGCCGTAAGAAGACGCTGCCAATCGTCCACGCGCAGTCGGCTGCCCGCCTGGGGCACGCTGGTCGCCTGAGCCAATTGCTCGCCAAACCGCGGCTGACGGAGCCAGATGTCGTCGAGGTAGTGGGCATACTGGAGACAGCCGGGTCCTTGCGCTATGCGGAAGGTCTGGCGCAGGGCTTCTACAACCAGTGCCTGGCAGCGCTGGAGAGGACCAGTCTCAGCGAGGCGAGCCGGGCCGAACTCAATTCTCTTGTGCGGTCTCTTCTGGGACGGCCGGTCTAGGCTGCCGCAGGGTAGCAGCCGCCTCCCGCCAATCGTCGGCCACACCGACGAATGTCGCGCCGCTCTGTCGGGGCAGCCAGAGCCGGCGCGGCGCCCGCGCGTTGGCCTGGTAGAAAGCGTCCCACTCACCATCAATCCAGTCCAAGTAGCGGTCATACTCCGTGCCCAGCCCCCGGGAGAGCAGCTCTTTCTCGATGATGTTGCCGTGGTGGGGATGCTTGTGGCGACACGGCAGAGGCGAGCCGAAGCCGCGAGCGTAGTGCACCATCTCGTGGGCTATTGTAACGGTATTGATGCATTCCGGCACGACTGGAAGGCTCAGCAGGCCATTCAGGCGGATGATCGTCTTGTCGGCCGGCTCGCAGAGCGTGATCAGCCCCAGTCTGGCCTTCCAGCGTTTGGAAAAGCCGATATCTACGTGATTCGCGCGCGGCGTATCGGCGAAATAGCGATCCCAGACATAGTCTAGGTGCGCAGCCAGCCAGTCGTCGTCACGCATAAGTAGCGCGAATGGGGTCACCTTACCCCGCACTCCCTCCTCCATCACCACACCTCCCAGTACCGTCGCCGTCAGCGCGCCGGCCGCGGGCGCAAAGATCCCTTCTCTCCAGCCAGACGACTGGAGGACTACCTACACTTGCTCTGTGGACAGTGACTGGTCCAAGCGCTTCCCGACCGCAACCTACGTGTGAACTGAACCGCCTGACACCATCCCCAGCCTGGCGGCCCATGCGGCCGCGCTGCCAGTGGCTAGCGCCACCGACGCGAGTATAGCAACGTCGTCAACAATCAGGCGACCTGCAACTCCGGCAACAGCCGCACTAGGACCTCGTGCAGAAGCAGGCGGCCGCGCTCGGTAACCACCAGCCGTGCCGCCGGCCACACAACCAGCCCCAAGCCGGAGAGAGCAAGCAGGTCACTGGCGCAGTCCGCCGCGAGATCGACGCCGAAACGCAACCTGAACTCGGCAGGGTCCACGCCTTCGTTGAGCCGCAATCCCAGCATCAAGGCGTCCCGCGCTGCCTGAATTGGCGAGGTTTCTTCCTCCGCCAGCACCGCCTCCCGACCGGCAGAGATTCGCGCCACGTACTCGCGCGGCGCGGCGACGTTCGCGTAGCGCCTGCCGGCGAAGTAAGAGTGCGCCCCCGCCCCGAAGCCCAGGTACTCCTCGTAGCGCCAATACACTAGATTATGGCGGCAGGATAACAGATCGCCTTCTTGCCCCCCGCGGGCCCAGTTCGAAACCTCGTACCGCTCATAGCCGGACGCAGAAAGCGCCTCGGCCGCCGCCTGCCAGAGGTCAACCGCGCTGTCAGCCGAGAGTGGCTCGACCCGCCCGGCGGCGACATCGGCGGCCAGCGGCGTCCCCGCCTCAATTTGCAAGGCGTAGAGGGAGAGGTGCTCCGGCGCCAATGCCTTCACTTGCGCCAGGTCCGCCAGCAGCTCGGCCACCGTTTGGCCGGGGGTGGCGTAGATAAGGTCGAGACTGAGGTTGCCGAAACCGGCTCGGCGCGCGGCCTCGCAGGCCGCCACCGCCTCGGCGGCGTTGTGAATGCGTCCCAAAGAGCGCAGGCGCGTGTCGTCGAAGCTCTGCACGCCCAGGCTGAGCCGATTCACGCCCGCCCGCGCGATGTCACGCAAGTACCGCTCGTCCACCGTACCCGGGTTGGCCTCCAGCGTCACCTCCGCCGACTCCGGCAGAGCAAACAGGCGACGAACGAGCGCTATCATTGCCGAAATCTGGTCCGCCGCCAGCAGGGAGGGCGTGCCACCGCCCACGTAGAGCGTGCGCGCCCTGCCCCGCGCCACTTGGCTGGCCACGGCCTCCATTTCGGCCGCCAACGCCGCTAGGTAGTCCGGTATTAACCCCCCCAGGCCGGCGTAGGAGTTGAAATCGCAGTAGCGGCACTTGGCCACGCAGAACGGCATGTGCAGGTAAACCCCGAAGTCAGCGCCATCCATAACGCGGCAACTCTACCACATCGTCCGCGCCAGCCGCATGCGGACACCCGCCCTGGCGCGACCATCACCGGCTTGCGGCCGCCGAGGACCGGCGGCTACAATGCAGGCGAGGCCGGCGCTGGCCGGCAGCCCCGCCAAGGAGGAGGAAGCGAATGAGCGACTCCAAGCCCGATCTCTACAGCCCTGTCGGTCTGACCCAGGCCCTGGTGCGTATACCCAGCCAGAACCCGTTGCAGAGCGAAGCGGCCTGCGCGGCGTTCGTGGCTGATTGGTTCCGCGGGCTGGGCGTGGAGCCTCTCGTGGAGGATGCCGTTCCCGGGCGACCCAACGTCGTCGTTCGCCTGCCGGGCAGTAGCCGCGGCGCGCCCGCTCTCGCCTACCTGGCGCACATGGACACCGTGCCCGCGGGCGACGGGTGGACGGTCGATCCTTTTGGCGGAGAGGTCGACGGCGGCAGGCTCTACGGCCGCGGCGCCGCCGATATGAAGAGCGGCCTCGCCGCCACGATGCTGGCGCTGAAACGGGTGCTGGACAACGGAATCCGGCCGCGGCGTGACTTCCTGGTTTGCGCCACCGTGGACGAGGAAGGTGCGCAGATGTACGGCGCCGTCCGCCTCGTGGAGCAAGGCCTGCTGAGCAAGGACACGCTGTTGGTGGCATCAGAGCCCACCGGGCTGGACCTAGTGGTGGCTCAGAAGGGCGTAATGTGGTACAGAGTCGACACCTACGGCAAAATGGCCCACGCGGGCACGCCGGAGGTGGGCGCCGACGCTATGCACGGCCTGGCCGAGGTGGTCGTCGCTCTGAAACAGGCCTTTGCCGAACTGCCCTACGACCACCCGATCCTCGGACGAGCCTCGGTGACGATTGGCCAGGCGGCGGCCGGCCGGAAGACCAACGTCGTTCCCGACCACGCCTGGGCGGAGATCGACACCCGGCTGGTGCCACCCCTCGCCACCGCGGAGGCCACGGCGCTGGTGCGCGCCGTTGTTCAGGAAGCCGCGGCGCGAGTGCCCGGCGTGAAGGGCACCGTCGAAGTCGTCACCATAAACCGCCCGCCGGTTGAGCTGCACGCCGATTCGCCTCTATCCCAGGCCTTCGACGAAGTCTGCCGGGCCGTCGTGGGCCGACCCGTGCGCCGCTCCGGCTTCCCCGCCTACACGGACGCGGCCATCGCCGCCGCGATGACCGGCAATCCCAACTGCGCCCTCTTCGGCCCCGGCCACCTGCGGCAGGCGCACACGACTGACGAATACGTACCGGTGGCGGAGATAGCGCTCGCCGTGGAGGTGCTCAGCCGGGTGGCAGAGCTGCTGCTGACCTCGTGACAACGGCGCCGGCGAAGTTGTATAATTCGCCTACTTGTCCGCCACACGCTGCCGTGTGGCGGATTGTCAGGTAAGCGACCAGAAACGGCAGGGCAGCGGCCAAGGCCAGCGTTCCGGCCGGGAGGATGAGAGGGATATGGAGCGAACACACACCTGCGGTCAGTTGCGGGCCGCGGACGCGGGGCGCGAGGCCACGCTGATGGGTTGGGTCAACCGCCGCCGCAGCCTGGGCGGGTTGATCTTCATCGATCTCCGCGACCGCGAGGGCATCACGCAGGTGGTCTTCAATCCCTCCATCTCAGCCGCCGCTCACTCTCTAGCCGAAGAGATGCGACCCGAGTATGTCGTGGCCGTGCACGGCGTCGTCCGCCTGCGACCCGAGGGCGCGAGCAACGCCAATCTGGCCACGGGCGAGGTCGAGCTCGAGGCAACCCAGGCCGAGGTGCTCAACCCAGCCAAGACCCCTCCGTTCTACATCAACGAGGACGCGGAGATCGACGAGCCCCTGCGTCTGCGCTATCGCTACCTCGACTTGCGCCGGGCAAAGGTGAAGAACAACATCCTGTTCCGCCACCGGGTAGTGAAGTACATCCGCGATTGGCTGGACAAGCGCGGCTTCGTGGAGATCGAGACGCCGATCTTGGTCAAAGAGACCCCCGGCGGGGCGCGTGAGTTCCTGGTACCGAGCCGCATTCAGCAGGGCAGCTTCTACGCCCTACCGCAGTCGCCTCAGCAGTTCAAGCAGATACTGATGGTGGCAGGGTTCGACAAGTACTTCCAGATTGCCCGTTGCTTCCGCGACGAGGACCTGCGGGCCGACCGCCAGCCGGAGTTCACCCAGCTGGATATGGAGATGTCTTTCGTCGACCAGGAGAACGTGCTGCAGATCACAGAGTCGCTCTTGACCGATCTGGTGGAAAGCCTGGGCACGCATCGTCTGCTGGCCAAGCCGTTCCCCCGCCTCACCTACGACGAGGCCATGGCCAAGTACGGCAGCGACAAGCCCGACCTGCGATTCGGGCTCGAGATCGTGGACATCTCGGACCTCGCCGGGGCGAGCGAGTTCAAGGTCTTCCAGGCGGCTCTCGCCACCGGCGGCCAGGTAAAGGCGCTACGGGCACCGGGACTCGGGCACTACAGCCGGCGCGAGCTCGACGAGCTGGTCCAGTTTGCCCAGAACCGGGGCGCCAAGGGCCTGATGACGGTGGAGTTGGCCGAGGGCGGCCCCAAATCGCCGCTAACGAAGTTCATGACCGCCGGGCAGATGGATAGGCTGGCGCAGTTGCTGAACGCTCAGCGGGGAGACCTAATTCTGATCGTCGCCGACCGGCCCGATGTCGTGGCCGAGGCACTGGGGCAGCTGCGTTTGGAGGTCGGTCGCCGCCTGAACTTCATGGACCCCAACCTGCTGGCCTTCGCCTGGGTGCTGCAGATGCCGCTGCTGGAGTGGAATGACCAGGAGGGGCATTGGCAGTCCAAGCACCACCAGTTCACTATGCCGATGGACGAGGACTTGCACTTGCTGGACACGGCCCCCCAGCGCGTGCGGGCCAAGCAGTACGACGTGGTCTGCAACGGCACGGAGGTTGGCGGCGGCAGCATCAGAATCCACCGGCGGGAGCTGCAGGAGAAGATCTTCCGCCTGATAGGCATGTCCGACGAAGAGGCGCGGGGGATGTTCGGCCACATGCTGGAGGCGTTCGAGTACGGCACGCCCCCGCATGGCGGCATTGCCCCGGGCATCGACCGCTTGGTGATGCTCCTCTCCGGGGCCGAGAACATCCGTGAGGTCATCCCCTTCCCTAAGACCCAGAGCGGCGTCGATCTGCTGACCGGCGCACCGTCGCCCGTGACCAGGCGGCGGCTGGCCGACCTCGGCCTGACGCTGCTACCGGAGGCGGCAAGGACAGCCTGGCAGTCGGACAACCCTTGACGGTCATTGGCCGGGACTGCTATCATTGCCAGCAAGGCCCACGAGCGGCCGCTGTCGGATCGAGATGTCGCCGCAAAGTGAAGTCTCGTCCCTTGTTGGGATGAGGCTTCATTTCTTGCGCGATTCTGCGCATCCTGGAACGTGAGGTGATGGTGACGGTGTTCAAGGAGGTCTCCAGCAAGGCCAACTTCCCCGCCCGGGAAGAGCAAGTGCTGCACTTCTGGCAGGAGAACGACGTTTTCCAGCGCAGCGTGGCCCAGCGCGAAGCGGGACCGCGCTACGTCTTCTACGAGGGTCCGCCCACAGCCAATGGCAAGCCCCATATCGGCCACGTGCTGACGCGCGTCTTCAAGGACCTCTTCCCGCGCTACAAGACGATGCGTGGCTACTACTGCACCCGCAAGGCCGGTTGGGACACCCATGGTCTGCCCGTGGAGATCGAGGTCGAGCGCGAGCTTGGCTTCGAAGGCAAGCAGGCCATCGAAGCCTACGGCGTGGCCGCTTTCAACGAGAAATGCAAGGAGAGCGTCTTCCGCTACGTTACCGAGTGGAACCGCCTCACGGAGCGCATCGGCTTCTGGCTGGACACCGTCAACCCCTACGTCACCTTGCAGAACGGCTACGTCGAGTCGGTCTGGTGGATCCTGCGGCAGATGTGGGACAAGGGCCTGCTCTACCAGGACTACAAGGTCGTGCCTTACTGCCCGCGCTGCGGTACCTCGCTGAGCTCGCACGAGGTCTCCCTGGGCTATGCCGACGTCGAAGACACGTCCATTTACGTCAAGTTCGAGCTGGCGGAGCCGCTGGACCTTCCGAACCTACCGGCCGGTGGGCCAACGTACTTCCTAGCCTGGACCACCACCCCCTGGACGCTGCCCGGCAACGTAGCCCTGGCCGTGCATCCTTCTCTGAAGTACGTGCTGGTGGAGACGCCGGCCATCGGCGAGGGCGGGCAGCCACAGCGCTTGATCCTCGCCAAAGACCTGCTAGAGAAGGCACTCAGCCAGGAGTACAAGGTCCTGGCCGAGCTCAAGGCCGAGGACCTGGTCGGTAGGCACTATCAGCCACTGTTCACGTTTGCTCAGCCGCGGAAGGACGCCTACTACGTGATCCCGGCCGAGTTCGTCACCGCCGAGGAAGGCACCGGCATCGTCCATATGGCGCCCGCCTACGGCGAAGACGACATGTTGATGAGCCGCAAGTACGGCCTGCCGGTGCTAGAGATGGTGGACCTGCGGGGCCGCTTCGTCCCGGACGTCGAACCCTGGCAGGGGCAGTTCGTGAAAGAGGCCGACCCCAAGATCATCGCCAACCTCTCCGAGCGGGGCCTGCTCTACAGGGCCGCCCGCATCGTGCACACCTATCCGTTGTGCTGGCGCTGCGATACGCCGCTGCTCTACTACGCCAAAACCAGCTGGTTCATGAAGCGCACGGCGGTGCGCGAGGAGCTGATCAAGAACAACGAGAAGATCAACTGGTACCCCGAACACATCAAGTGGGGTCGCTTCGGCGACTTCCTGGAGGGCATAATCGACTGGGCCCTCTCCCGCGAACGCTACTGGGGCACCCCCCTACCCATCTGGGAGTGCGAGGACTGTCACCAGCGGACCTGCGTTGGCTCGGTGGCCGAACTGCGCGAGCGGGCCGCCAACGAGGTGCCGGCTGACCTGGACCTGCACCGGCCGTACGTCGACAAGGTGCTTCTGAAGTGCGAGAAGTGCGGCGGCACCATGCGCCGTCTGCCCGAGGTGATCGACGCCTGGTTCGATTCGGGCTCGATGCCCGTGGCCCAGTGGCACTTCCCCTTCGAGAACCAGGAGATGTTCAAGGAGCAGTTCCCGGCCGACTTCATCTGCGAGGCGATCGACCAGACGCGTGGTTGGTTCCTCAGCCTGCACGTCATCGCCAGCGCCCTCTTCGATGAGGTCGCCTACAAGAACGTCATCTGCCTGGAGCACGTGCTCGACGCCAAGGGCGAGAAGATGAGCAAGCACAAGGGCAACGTGACCGACCCCTGGACCGTACTGGATGTCCAGGGCGCGGACGCCTTGCGCTGGTACTTGCTGACCTCTAACCCCCCGGGCACGCCCCGCCGCTTCTCGCCGGAACTAGTCGATGAGGCGCTGCGCAAGTTCATCCTAACGCTCTGGAACACCTACTCCTTCTTCACCACCTACGCCAACATCGACAAGTGGCAGCCGCCTGCCGAGGGCAGCGCGGTGGCTCCCCTTCGCGACAGGCTGTCGGAGTTGGACCGCTGGATTCTGTCGGAGCTGAACGTGCTCATTCGCGAGGTTACCCAGGACCTCGACAACTACGACCCGACGGGAGCGGGCCGCGCCATCGAGGCGTTCGTGGACTCGCTCTCCAACTGGTACGTGCGGCGCAGCCGCCGGCGCTTCTGGAAAAGCGAAAACGACGCCGACAAGGCCGCGGCCTACGCCACGCTCTACGATTGTCTGGTAACGGTCGCGCAGCTGCTGGCTCCCTTCACGCCCTTCCTGGCGGAGGAGATGTACCAGAACCTGGTGCGCGGCCAGCGACCGGCGGCGCCGCTGAGCGTCCATCTGACGGATTTCCCCGAAGAAGACCCCTCGTTGGTGGACGAGAATCTGGTGGAGAGCATGCGCCTGCTCATGCGTCTGGTGAGCATGGGGCGGGCGGCGCGCAGCAAAGCCCAGATCAAGGTGCGCCAACCCCTGGGCGAGGTCCTCTTCAAGGTGGGCAACCCGGCGCAGCAGGCCGCGCTGCAGCCGTTGCTGGCCCAGGTGGCGGAGGAGATCAACGTCAAGCGCGTGGCCTTCCTGGCCGACGCGGGCGAGGCCGTGACCTACAGCCTGCGGCCGAGATTCAACTTGCTCGGGCCCCGCTTTGGTAAGGAAATGCGTGACGTGGCAGCCGCGATCCAGAATCGGAATCCGGCCGACGTCTTGCGGGCCCAGCGCACGGGCACGCCGCTGCAGCTCGAGGGCTGGACGGTGCTGCCGGAAGAGGTCGAGGTCGTCCGCAACGAGAGGCCGGGCCTCTCCGTAGTGGAAGAGGGGGAGTACCTCGCCGCCCTCAACACTGAGCTCACGCAGGCGCTGCTCGACGAGGGACTGGCGCGCGAGCTCGTGCGTCTCATCCAGTCGATGCGCAAGTCCGCCGGCTTCAATATCGAGGACCGCATCGTCACATCGTATCAGGGCGATGAGACGATCCGGCGGGTGATGCCCGAATTCGGCGCCTACGTACGGCAGGAGACTCTCTCCAGCGAACTGCGGGCGGAGGCTCCGGCCGCGGGGGCCTACAGCGAACAGCACAAGGTCGAGGGTCACCAACTGACCCTCGGAGTCTCGCGCATCGCCGTGGCGGAGGGAGCGGGGTAGTCACGGCAATCCGCCCAGACCGCGACCGATCCCTCTGCGTTCACCGTTGATGCGTGCTGGGCGGTGCAAGGCTTCCGTGCCGTAGGGGCGGCGCTCTCCTTCATTACGCTCAGGACATGGTGTACCCGCCCGCCTAGGCCCCGCAGGGCTCACGACCCGGCTTGGGGGTGGATCCCTTGCGGTTGCGGCTGCGTGCGGGCGAGGCATCCGACGCTTCGCTCTGGACAAGCGTGCCTCGCCCCTGCGGATTCTGACAGATCACGTATGTGACTTGCGTCACCGTCTTTCAGACAGCGTGGGGCATTTCTGCCGGCGGGGCGGAAGAGCAAGACCTACAGGAGGTGCCAGTTGGATAGCCGCGAACGCGTGGTACGCGCCATCGAGATGACCGGGCCGGACCGCCTGCCCATCTTCCACTCTGCCCTCCACGGCTTCACCGCTCGCTACCCGCGCGAGTGGCGGACGCTGCGGGACCGCTACGCCGACGACTTCGCCGCGACGGGGTTCAAAGAACCCGAGGAGTTCGGCGCCGCCATCGGCGTCGAGCAAGACGACGGCTGGGGCGCCATCTGGGTCCGCACGAGCGATGAGCACAAGGGCTTGATCGTGAAGCATCCTCTGTCCGATTGGTCGGCGCTGGATACTTACCAGTTCCCCGACCCCCTGGTGATCGACAATTGGAGCGCCGTGCCGGAGACCCTGGCGCAGGACAAACACCAGAAATACGTGATGGTGGACGGCGACACGCTGTTCCAGCGGATGTTCTACCTGCGGGGGATGGAGAACCTGCTGCTCGATTTCGGCGAAGGGCGCCAGGAACTGTACTATCTGCGCGACCGTATCGTCGCCTTCATGCTGCGCAAGATCGAGAAATGGCTAGAGTACGACATCGACGGCGTCCGCTTCCGCGATGACTGGGGCACGCAGCTGGCGCTGCTCATCTCGCCGCGCCAGTGGCGCGAGTTCTTCAAACTAGCCTACGAGAAGCTGTTCGCAGCCGTGCACGCGGGCGGCAAGCACGTCTGGTTTCACAGCGATGGCGTCATCTCCAGCATCATTCCCGACCTGGTCGAGCTGGGGGCGAACGTGCTCAATCCCCAGTTCAATTGCATCGGCATCCCCCAACTGGCCGCGCTGGCCGCCGGCAAAGTCTGCCTGCTGGGCGACGTCGACCGCCAGTATGTGCTTCCCTTCGGCTCGCCGGCAGAGGTCGCCGCCAGCGTGGGCGAGGCAGTGGAGACATTCGCCTCCCACCGAGGCGGATACGTCGCCCGGGGCGAGCTGGCGGGGGACGTGCCCCTGGCCAACGCGGAGGCAATGTACGCCGCTTTCGCCTCGTACCGGTACGAAGACGGCAGGCTATGCCGGGGCTGAACTAGCTCGGAACACCATACCGGATTGCCAGAGGGCTCCAATTACGCGGAGGGCCCTATGCGGGGCGAGAGCCGGTGCCGAGCAACCTTACTGCGTCCTTGAGGGCTTTGACCCGCTTCTCTAAGTCCGCCACCGCCATGTCTTGCTGAACCATGTGTTGCTCTAGCCGCTTCTCCGCTTCCCTCACCTTCGCGCCGATGCCGCCGATTATCGTCGCCATGCCCGCCAGCTGGAACGGCGAGAGCTGCTCATGGAAGAGCAGGACCGAACCCAGCGTGACGGCCAGGAAGACGGTGGCGGAAAAGACCGGTTGCGCGACGGACAGTCTGAGCCGCGCCAGTCCCCGCGCGAAGAGGAGTCCACCGGCAGTGAAGAGGATCATCGCCAGCCCTACCTCGAGGAAGAACCACGAGCGGCTGGCGCTCTCCGCCTGGCCGGGGAGCGTGGCGTATTTCACCAGCACTGAGCCCAGAGCCTGGATTAGCCCCGAGCCTATCAGAACCAGCAGGGAGTCGAGTTCCATGGGAGCCTCCGGCATATCTGCCTAGTCACGGCAGAGTTGACGATCTTCATGCTAGCACAGAATAGCCTGGCGGGCAGCAACGCGGGCGGAGGCGGTTCCACCAACTATCAGGGGGACAGCTTACCATGCGACCTAGCACAGACGGCGCCCGCCGATCAGAAACGGCCGATGTGTTGGGCATCTCCGCACTCCGAGGAGGCTCGGACTGGGGAGGGCGGTTGCCTGCCCGGCGACCTGTCCCTCCGATTATTGGTGGAACCCTCCTTCCGGGCGGAATTGACAAGGCCAGTCTCTGCCCCCTATGATCGCAAACCAGGCAACTTGGCGCCGATCGCCGACGAGGTAAAGGAATGAAGATAACTGGCTTGCGCGTGCTCATCTTCGAGCGCCGCCCCGACCCTCACAACGAGACCCCCGAGTACATAGTCCACCAAACGCGACAGAACGGGCTCGCCATCATCGACACCGACGCCGGCCTGCAGGGACTGATCTCCGCCGAGGCGACTTACTTACGCCAGCTGGCCCGCGGTTGGGCGGGGGCGCGGGAACACATCGAGGGCCGGGACCCCTTCGACCGGGCCAAGATCGAGGACTTGCTGCGCCGCCGCTTTCACTGGCACCAGCAGATTGTGGGCCTGCTCGACTACGGCCTCTGGGACCTCGCCGGCAAGGCGTTGGGCCAGCCGGTCTACAAGTTGCTGGGCGCAGCCCGGGAGAAGGTCCTGGCCTACGCCTCCACCGTCCACCACAACAGCGACGAGCGCTTCCTCGAGTCGGTGCTGCGCGCCCAGGACAGGGGCTACCAGGCGATCAAACTCCATCCCTACTGCAACTGCGACGACGACCTGCGCCTTGTCTACAAGGTCCGCCGGGCGGTGGGCGATGCGATGATCCTGATGATCGACACCATCGCCTACCCCGGGCCCTACAATCGCTACGATGCCTTCCGCCTGGGACGGGCCCTGGACGAGCTGAATTACTACTGGTTTGAGGACCCGCTGATCAAGACCGACCTGGAAGGTCTGGCGGCGCTGGCGCGGGAGTGCAAGGTGGTACAGATTCGCGCCGCCGACTCCGCCGAGAGCCTGGCCGAGTGCGCGAACCTGATTAGGTACGGCGGCGTGGACATCGTCGCGGCGCCCGGCATGTGGGGCATCACCGAATCGATGAAGGTGGCGGCGCTGGCGGAAGCCAACAACGTCAAGATGGAGCCGCACGACTTCTACTTCTACGGCGGCGTGGCCAGCCTGCACGTAGCTCTGGCGGTGACCGATGCCTTCTACGAGCTGGCGGTGCCGGAGGGCTGTTTCGATACCCTGCTCTATCCGGGCGTGTACCTGACCCCGCCCGAAATCGACCCCCAGGGCTACATCCACGCCCCTGCCTTGCCGGGGCTCGGCTTCGCCGTGGATATGAAAGAGGCAGAGAGGGCAACCGTGGAGCGCCTGTAGCCTCTCCCTCTTCCCGCGAAATTGCCCGAGAAGGGACAGGGTGACGAGCTGTTGCCGTTTCTCGGGCAGTGCGCTATAATGCGCATACCCCCCAGGGGTATACCGCAAGAGGAGACTGCCGAATGTCGTTGGTTGTCGACAAGCGCATTTGCCCCCAGAACCATCCCTGCCCCATTCTGCGCGTTTGCCCAACCGAGGCCATGACCCAACGCGGCTACGCCGCTCCGGAGATCGACGCGGCCAAGTGCCGGGAGTGCGGCAAGTGCCTGCGGTACTGCCCCACCGGCGCCGTGCGCCAGCTCTAGGCCCGGCCGACGCCGCGGCTCGCCCTCTGACCGTTCGGCTGTATACTTGAAATAGTACCAACGGACGGCAAGAGGAGGGCAACGGTGAGCACACCGCCTGTCGACGTCTCTCCAGGCATGGAGCGCGTGCCGGTCAGCTTCTTGGTTTTCCCCGCCTCGCTGCGGACGGGTTCGCTGAACGCCCGCCTGGCCGCGCTGGTAGGCCGGCTCATCGCGGAGCACGGCGGCACCGTGGACTCGGCGTCGCTGTGGGATTTCGACTGTCCCTCCTACGACCAGGACCTGGAGAACGCCGACGGCTTCCCCGCCGGCGCGGCGGAGTTCCGCCGCCGCCTGGAGGCGAACGACGCCTTCGTCATCGTCTCCCCGGAGTACAACGCCTCGCTGCCCGGCGTGCTCAAGAACGCCATTGATTGGGTCTCGCGCTACCGGCCGCAGCCCTTCAACGCCAGGCACAGCCTGTTGCTCTCGGCCTCGCCCTCGATGGCCGGCGGCAACCGGGGACTGTGGGCGTTGCGCGTGCCGTTGGAGCACCTTGGGACGCGCGTCTTCCCGGATATGTTCTCGCTGGCGCAGGCTCAGCAGTCCTTCACCCCGGACGGCGGGTTGCTCAACAAGACGCTGGCGGACCGGTTGGAGAGCACCGTGGTAGCCTTCATGGACCTGGTGGAGGCGGCGAAGCACTACCCCTGCGCCAAGAAGGCCTGGTTCGAGTTCCTGGGCGAGCGGCTCACCCCGGCCACCGCGCGGGCGGACGAGTAGCCTCGGGCTAGGCGTGCCAAGCCTCCTGCGGAGGCTAAGAACGTCCCCAGGCCCAGCCTCCGCGGAAGGCTTGGCAACTGAGAGCGCTGCTTCGGCGGCGCGGGGGTTGCCTAGCGCTCTTCCCGGCTGGGGGTTATGGCGGGCAGAGCGAAGGAGAAGGTGCTGCCCCGATCAACCTCGCTCTCGCACCAGATCCTGCCGCCGTGCGCCTCCACGATGAGGCGCGCGATATACAGGCCCAGGCCCAGCCCCTCGGGCCGGCGGGCCGCATCCGCCCGGAAGTAGCGCTGAAAAAGGAAAGTAATTTGCTCGGCGGCGATGCCGATTCCCTTGTCCTGGACGGAGACGACAACTTGTTCCGCTTCCACCCGCAACCCCACGACCACGTGTGAATCTGGTGGCGAGTAGGACAAGGCGTTGGCGACCAAGTTGACCAGAACGCGCTCCAGCCGCTCGGCATCAACCGGGACCAGGGGCAACTCGTCCGGCAGGTCTGAGACTACCCGACGCCTGTCGTCAACCGGCAGCGAGCGCTCGATTATCTCGCCAATTAGCTCCTTCAAATCGACGGGCCTCTTGCGCAGCTGCACCTGGCCGGATCCCAGACGCACCGACTCCAGCAAGTCGGCGATCATGCGCGCCATGCGCCGGGAGTTGGCGTTGATCGCCGCCAGGCCGCGGGCCACGCGCGGGTCCTCGTCGGCCTTGCCGCGCAGGTGTTGTTGCAGCATTTGGGCATTGCCCCCGATCACGGTCAAGGGCTGGCGCAGGTCGTGAGAGATGGCGCGAACGAAGTCCTCCCGCGCCTCCTGCAGCAGCTGCAGCTCGGTCACATCCCACATCACCACCAGCGCGCCGTAGGCACCCTTCCAGGCCACTCGCCGGCAGTGGAACGAGAAGTAGCGCGCGCTGCCGTCGGCTCGCTGGCAAGCCAGGCGCTCGACATCGGCTGACTCACCGCCGGCGAGCGCCTGGCGCAAGCAACCCTCGACCTGGCGAGTGGCATCCAGCCCCCAGACCTCAGCGTAGGTGCGGCCCACCGGGTCGACGGCCAGATTTAGAATGAGGGCCCGATAGCCTGGATTGACGAAGTCGATCAGTGAATCCGGTCCCGCCAGCACCGCGAGCCCGGCAGGGTCCGCCTCGAAGACCGTGGCGAGCAAGCACCGCTGCGCCTCGTTCTCGGCCAGCAGGCGCGCCTGCTCAGCAGCCGCCCTCTGCTCGGCCAGCAGCGTGGCTTCCTTCTCCGCCACCTCGCGGATCAGGCGTTCGCGCTCGCTCGCCTCTTGCCGACGCTCGGTCACGTCCAAGAAAGTGGCCACTACCCCACTCACCCGCCCGTCCTCGTCGCGCAGGGGCGCGTCGTTGACCAGCACCCAGCGCGGCGGCGTCTCGGGCCGGCGAAGCTGCAGGCTGACCGCCCGCATCTTGATTCCCTCACGCAGGGCGACCAGCGGAGGGTACGTCGCCGCGGTCAAGGGACGGCCATCCTCGTCGCACACGAAACGGAATACCTCCTCAGGCCTCAGCTGCTGCAGACGCTCCAGAGACACGCCGAGGGTCTCCTGAGCCTGCTCGTTGGCATCCACGATTCGCCCGTCGGCCCCGAATACCACGACGCCGGCGGTCAGCGACTGGTAAAGGACCCGATACCTCTCCTCACTGCGCCGTAGCGCCTCTTCCACGTCGAAGCGATAGATGGCCTCGCCGATAATCCCGGAGAGGCTCTCCAAGGCGCCGACCACGCTGGGAGGAAACAGGCCCGGTCTCTCGTCGGCAAGATGCAGAGCGCCCAGGGTCGCGCCTAGGCGGCGCAGGGGAACTACGGCCAGGGAGCCAAACCCGGCGCGAATGCACTCGCCCCGAAACCTGCTCGCGTCCGCGGGCCTGAGCTCCCGGCCGAACCCTTGCAGGTCGTTGACGCAGAAGGCCCCGCTCGGGGTGACAAACCGGGCGTCTTGGGGCTCGGTGGTGCCGGCGATGACGCGCGTGCAGACGCAGCAGTCTCGGCCAACGGCGATGAGGTTCTCCGCTTCCCAGAACCGTCGGCTAAAGCCGACGAAGGCCTCGTAGGGAATGAAACCGCCCGGCGCCAGCACCCTGGCCCCCACGCAGTGGCAGCCGGCCCAATCGCGCAACAGGGCGACTACGGCCTCGAGATACTCCTTGCGCGAGGTGGAGCGCACGCCGAGTCGCAATAGCTCGTTCACTACTCGGCCGTGCGGACTCGCATCCGCCAGCAGGCTCTCTCCGTTCAATTCTTCCACCGCCCGACCTCGTCTCCTCGAGCCAAGCCAAGTAGCCCACTACTGACGCCGCTGCCCATTCCCGCCCCGCAACCCTGGTTGACGGCGCCAGCGGCTGCACCACCACTATGGTCTATCGGGCGTCGCACAAGCCCGCACACGGGTCATCTGATGACAACAGCCCCGCCCATTTTACCCCCGCCGCGGCAAAGCGACAACTCTGGCGAGCGTTATCCAGCACTGCTGTATCCGCGGCCGCGCCCGCCGCCTAGCGCCGGCGGCGGGAGTTGGCGAGGGTAACGCCGGCCAGGACGAAGACGGCGCCCACGGCCTGAGCCAGGGTCAGCTGTTCGCCTAACAGTAGAGCCGCCACCGCCACCGCTACTACGGGCATCAAGTAAGAGTGCACTAGCGCCGCACTCGGGCCCAGGGTGCGCACGGCCTTGGTCCACAAAGAGTGGGCCACCGACGCCCCCACGGCGATGGCGTAGATCAACCCCAACCAGGCCCCCGCGCTGACCCCGGCGACATCCAGACTCCGCACGCCGAGAGGAATGAAAAGGAGCAGGCAGGCCGAGCCGATGAGCATGGCCCAGGCGGTCACTTTCATCGGCGAGTAGACCCTGAGCAGCGGCACTGCCAGCACGTTGTAGCAGGCCCAGGTGAAAGAGCAGCCGACCAGCAACAGGTCGCCCAGGAGGGTCTCGCCGCCCAGCTTCAGGCCATCGACCTGGATGACCAGCACCACGCCAAGCAGGGCAAGCGCCATTCCCGCCACCCGCCGCCGGACCAGCCGCTCGTAACCAAAGGCCACCGCCAGGACGAGCGCCCACACGGGCGAGGCACTGCTGATGAGAGCGGCGTTCGTGGCCGTGCTCTTGGCCAGGCCAAGCTGCCAGAAGACGGTGTTAAGCCCCATGCCGACGAAGCCGACGGCCAGCATGCGCGGCCAGTGGCGGGTCCGCAGGCCGAGCGATTGCTCCGTGCGGCCTACTACAACCAGCAAGGCCAGGCCGGCCAGAAAGGCCCGGGCCATCCCCACCAGGTAGGGGTCGAGCTCGCTGACGGCCAGCTTCATGGCGGAGACCTGGAAGCCCCAGATTATTTGGGCAGCCAGGGCCGGCATACTGACTTGGGCGGCAAGGGTGAGCAGAGACCCTAACCGCGTGCTGGCCGCGTCCAGCTCACCGGCGACAGCTGGCTTCAAATCCGGCTCCCGACGAGTGCCGAGTGGCGATGTCTTGCCTTGGCGGTGGCCGGCCGCCCTTGGCGATGATACCGCCCGCTGCCGGCAGGGTCAAGCCAGCGGCGGGCCTGGGCCCGGCAGGGCCGGGTGTGCCCGGGGGCTCGCCGCACAGCCGCTCCTTGACGAAGCCTGGTCAGGGGCGGCACAATGAATAGTGGTGGGTGGGCAATGCCAGGGGCGCCCACCCAACGGGCTAGTACGCCGGAGCCACCGGTGGGTCGGGGCCCGGCGAGAAGAGAAAGGTGGCAGTTATGTCCGGTTACAGCGCGAACATCGAAAACAAGACCCAGGAAAACAACTTCTTCCGGCAGGTGCTTTACACGGCGCCCCACAGCCAGCTGGTGGTGATGACGCTCCAGCCAGGGGAAGAGATCGGCATGGAAACCCACAAGAATGGCGACCAGTTCATCCGCGTCGAGTCGGGCGAGGGCGAGGCCATTCTGGACGGCGAGCACCACCCGCTGAGCGACGGCGTGGCCGTGGTCATCCCGGCGGGCACGGCGCACGACATCGTCAACACATCGCGAAGCGCCCCCATGCGGCTCTACACCGTCTACTCGCCGCCCGAGCACGCCCCCGGCACGGTCCACAAGACCAAAGCGGAGGCCGAGGCGCACGAGCACCACGGCTAGGGGCGCCGCCTCTCCGGCAACGGGCCACGGCCGAGCCGCGTTATGCGACGCCCGACCGCTGCCGTTGCCGGGTTGCGACGCCAGATTATGGCAGCGGGCTAGGTCACAGCTTTGCCGCAGCCGTGGCAGAAGCGAGCTCCTTCGGGCAACGCCTGGCCGCAGTAGACGCAGAACCCGCCGGGGGCCTGGGGCGAGGCGCCGGCAACTCCCACAGGCCTCGCGACAACGGCCGTCGGTGGGGCCGGCGGACGCGCCAAGGGGGCCACGGGCCGGGGCTCGCCTCGAGCGGCGGGGTCGGTGCTGGTGGCCATAGGTAACGGCGCGGGCCTCTTGCCAGGTTTTCGCGCCCGCTTCACCAGCACGATAGCCACCCCGCCGACGACGAAGCCCCCCGCCACCAGCAACCAATCGGGGTCATCACTGCCTCCCGGGGCGATGGCGCCCAGCTCGCCGACGGTTGGCGCCAGCGAGCCGCCGCTGGGCGACTTCATCGCCCCGGGCACCTGGCCGGGCTTGACGTCGAGCGCGTACTTATCACCCGGGCTGACGGCCTGGGCGTACTGGGCCCAGCGCCCGGCGTCCTGCTCCACCGCCGTGAAGCTCAGCTCGCCCTTGCCCACAGCCTCAAAGCTCAGTTTGTAGGGTCTGGGGTCGACGTCGACCCAGGCCATGCCCCAGCTGCCATCGACCTCTTGATATGGCAAGGCGACGATCGGGTAGAAACCGTAGGTGGTCCCGGTGCGCTGATCAAGCGTCATCTTGTAGCCGTTGCCTTCCCAGGTGACGTTAACCGGGCAATCGACCTTCTTGGCCCCCAGGGACTTCAGCGCCTCGGGGTTGCTCAGGCTTACCTCTTTGTCCCAGTCCTGGATGTACTGGGCGGGCACCGGCGCAGGAGGCGGGGGAGTCGGCTTGAGGCCACTCTTGTAGAGGGCCTTGGCGATCTGGCCGCCCCAGACGTTGAAGCAATATTTCTCGGGGTCGGGCTTCTGGTTGCCGCCGACCGCCGATTCGCGCACGATCTGCTCGTAGGTGTTGGCCAGCTCCGAGAGGAGACTGGTGTCGGTGCCGGGCAGGTCCCAACCCTTCCAGTTTAAGAAGGCCTCGGCGACAGGCTGCGTCAGAGCGTTGTCCGACATCCAGAAGAGAGGGTTCCAGTTGGCCTGATTCTGGGCCTCGAAGTAGGCGGTGCCGAAGAGATGATAGTAGGGACCGCCGTTCTCGCCCTGGCGCAGCGGCTGCAGGTAAGTGTCGACGAACGCCGGGTCCCGATCCAGGCCGGTGTAGGCCTCGTCGCCCGCCCGCGCCAGCGAGCGTAAGGTGTTATGGGCGAGGAGCATCGCCTCCTTGGCCTCGCCCTGCCTCTGCTGCAGCGCCAGGTAGAAGACATCGCCGGGGGAAAGGCCCTTGCGTTGCGCCGGGTCGGTGATGCCGGCGTTGGCCTTTTCGTAGTAGTCGATTATCGACTGCCGCAGCGCCGGCTCCGTGCCTGCCGGCCAGACGGACTGGGGTGAATTGCCCCGCTGGCGCTCCAAGTTCTCTCGCTGGATCGCCTTGCGCACGTTGTCGGCCTGCCCTTCGGGAAGGGCCACGAGATTCTGGGCCGAGCCGGTGCCACCGTAGGCTGCCAGCCACTCGATGGCCTGCTTCTGCTGCAGCAACCCCACGTAGGTCAGGCCGAAACGGGGCGGGTTGTTTGCCGCCGTCGGGTCTTGCCGGTAGCGCTCAACCGCCCGCTCAAAGTCCTTCCGCAGATCGGCACCATCCAGCAAGATACCCGAACTACCGGGGTCGCCGAAGAACCCTATCGCCTCCGCGCAGAGGCTCTTGGTGGCCTGGCCCACCGTCTTCTCCAGTTCGGTGCTCTGTTTGCTCTTGTCGCTGGTAACCACAAGTTTGATTCCGTGGGGCTTGCCATCGGGCACCTTCCAGGTCCACTTAGCCTCGCCGGTGGCCTGGGCATTGCCATCGACGTACCACTTGCGCTGCAGCTGCCCGCCGGCCGGATCGGTCGTCTTGTCCACGAAGGTCACGCTGTCGCCGGGCTTCATCACCACGGGCGCGTAGTCGAAGTCAACCCGCGGTCGGGCCGCCGGAGTGGTGGCGGTCGGCGCTGGCGTGGGGGCAGCTTTCGGTTTATTGGCGTTGTCGATGCAGGCCTGCAGCTGGGCGTCGGTCGGTTCGGGGCCGCCGATGCCGGCGCAGATGTTCCAGCAGGGAATCGTCTTGATCGTCTTCTTGCGCATTTCGGCCACGGTCAGGCCCGCGCAAGCGTTGCTTTGTTGGGCGATTACCTGGGGGGGCGCGGCGGGTCCCTGGGCACCGCCTTCGGCAAACGCCGAGCCGGCATAGATGGCCAGGCCGGCCAGAAACACGAAGGTCACTGTGCACGCTACAAATAGGCGTCGGTGCCGCCGCATCCCTCACATCCTCCCCTTAACGCTGGGCCTACGATGAACTTTGAGTGCATTTTCCCGCACTGCGCCTGAGCGTCGGCCGAGAAGCGTCTCAACGTGCAGCTCAGGCGGCGGAGCGCGCTTTGCGGCCGAGATGCGAACGCATGACCACCGGACAATACCACCAGCCGTTTTCGATGGCCGTGCGGAGCAAAGGCCCCTTGACTCGCCAAGGGTCGAAGTCGTAGCCGTAGAGCCGGCCGACCTCGAGCGGAGCCACCTCCTTGAGGCCGTAGGCGAGCTCGCGCGAGCGCTCGAAGAGGATCACGCCCCGGAAGAAGCTGCCCTCCCAGGCGAGGGTGGGCGAGGGACCGTTCGCCCCCACTACCCACCGGACGCTGGCCGACTCATCAACAATGCGCAGTTCGTGCTTGGCTTCGTCCAGCGCCACGATGGCCCTATAGGTTTTTCGCAAGCGGTTGCGGCTGAAGACGCCCCACCAGCGGGCGTCGGTCAGCTTCCACTCGGCGACGAAGTCCGCCCGCTGGTCGTCCGGAGTCGGCGTGTATGACCAAGGCAACCTCTCGTCGTTGAGGGCGAGTATCGCTCGCGCCAGCTCCTCCCCGCCGACCGGCACGACCCCTGCTTGCGGCTTGACCGCCAGGAAGCGATTGAAGAGCCCCAGCGGCATGCCCACTATCACCGCTACGGCGATCCCCGCCCCGAGGAGGCCGGCGAGAAGGCCGACGAGCATCTCCGGCTCCACGCTACCTCACCTACCTTGCGCCAGGGGTCGCCTAGCCCCGACATGGCGCCGGGCGCCGAGCGCAGCCCAGGTCGCGGCGAGCAGCGAAGAGATGAAGGGTACTACTAGGATGGCCCAGAAGATGACTCCCAGGATGTAGAAGTAGCCTTGCTGTTCGGTAAAGTCCTCCCCGGCCGAGGCCAGAGGGCCAACGCTGGTAACCAGCATGTCAGCCGACAGACCGACGACCATTGTCGCCAGGAACGCCGACCCGCCGCCGAGGAAGAAAGCGCGCCAGGGACGCCGCAGGCGCGAGCAGAGCGCGCCCGCAAGTGCGGCGACGAGCAACCCGACCACCACCGGCACGATGTATTGCACCGGCGCGAGCCACTTATCCCAGGGATTCGGCACGTGCATCGTGGTGAACCGCATGATCTGAGCGGGCAGGCCCTCGAATCTGCCGGCGTAGCGGGCTATGCCGCCGCCGTCTTCTACCTTCTCCAAGGCAGGGGATGACGCCAGAATGTAGCGGTCGGGCAGGGTGGCAGTGACCTCGAGGCCGCCGAAGCCGGCCCAGTTCTCGGCCGGTCCCAGCACGTAGACGAGGTGCCGCAGTATGTACTCCGCCCGGGAGCGGTCGTAGCCCAGGCGAGCCTCGTAGCGAACGTTGAGGGCTGCCTTGGCCTGCGGCGCCAAGCGAATGCTGAATGACCAGGCGCTATTCCGCGCCATGGTGGCCAGGCTGCCCAGAGCGTACTCCTCGCCCGTGCGCGGGTCCAGACCCGTATCTGGAGCCAGCCAGGCCTTTGGCAGCTGGACGCTCTCCGCCGGCTTGACCTGCAGGGGAGCCCCGGCGAATGCGGCCTGCACGTCAGCTCCGCCGGGGGCCACGAAGACCAGGTCGAGCGCCACCTCGCGCCCCGAACCGTTCGCCAGCTCGTAAGTCGCCTGCACGGTGGCCGAGTCTGGGCTTTGCGTCAGATCGAACGATAACCGCTCACGGTCAATACGCACGTCGCGGGTGGCGACCGGCACCACCAGTCCGATGCTGCCCGGCTGCGTCTGCGTGGGAGTAGCGTTCGCCTGCGCCACGCTGGGCAGCAGGGCCAACCACAGCGCCACCAGCAACAGCACTGCCCGCTGCACCTTGGACTTCACTAAAGGCAACCTCCTGGCGCCCGCCCAGACCTTCGCCGGGAGGCGCTTCGTCTAGCCATTCCTGCGGCCTGCCGCCAGCAGCGGGCCAGCGGCCCCGTCAGGCCGAGCGGCAACCACCCGCCTCTTCCGATGAACCGGTTCGGGCCAGGCCAGTCGCACGACGCGCCAGCCAGCCGGCAGCCTCGGGGCCAGGGCGACTTTCGGCGACGAGCCTTCGCTGCCAAGAGCACCCTTCTACCAACTGTCGCTCCCCAAGTCAACGGCTTGGCAGCCTAATTCACTGACCCCTCACCGTTATTGGTACAGCTGTCTGTGCTCTGGACCCTCCTTTGACGCCGCTACACCGGGGCAATGACCAGCCAGCAATCCATCGCCAGAGGGGCCGAACAAGCTCCCCGTGGCAATAGGGGGGAGATGCGCTTGATCTCCTTGTTCAACCGCCCCAAGCGCGCCCGCCCGGGTATCCCAACTGTGCTCGCGGTAGCCGTTTCGCGGGCCCTTGCGCTCGGAAGTACGTTCGTAGCGCTCGGCGCCCATGTGCTGGCCGACCTCCATCTCCATCAGCGCCTGGGCCAGCACTTGGGCTCCTTGCCGCAGGAAGTCAGCATTCCGATCCAGCCGCGCCTTGCACAGAAGGTCGGTTAGTGCCGTTATTCGGTCCTCAGCCACGGTGGCGGTCCTCCTTTGGTGATCTTGGCAATCCTATTGAGGACCACACCGTGGCTGTCTTGCCAATCAGCCAACCTACTACACACTTCTGGGGATTCTACTCTACCGCACTAGACAAGTACCCCTTACATAATCTTGGCAGACCCGCCGCCACCAGCCTGGCATTCGTGCATAATCCCGTAGGGGCGGGCGTCTCTGCCCGCCCGCCAGCCATGTCCCCGAAGCGTAGCGAAGGGGGCGGCCGCCGTAGCGGCGTAGTTGCCAGCTCGGCGTGGGGATTAGACGGGCGGGCGGGTACGGAGCCCCGCCCCTACCGCCATACCTGCCAGTTATGCACGGATGTCAAACCGGCCACTTGACACCCGGCCGCCGTCGGCTATAATTGCCTTGTAGAACATACGTTCGCAGGAGCGATGGCGGGTGGCGCCCCCCGCGCGACCCCTGGGGACGACTAGAAAGGCGCCCTGGCGATCGAGTGCCCCAATGGAGCGCTCACAAACCTAAACGCCAGGGAACAAAGGCAATGAAGAAGGAATTTATCGTCGAGCGCAGCGGCAGGTCTTTTGCCCTCTACGCGGGACTCCTGGAGGAGGCCCACAGCCAGGGCTTGAAGTCGATCAGTACCACTCTGTTGCAGATTCCCAGCGACGACAATGGCCGCGTCGCCATCTGCCAGGCAACGGTGCAAACCGAGAAAGGCACTTTCAGCGGCCTGGGCGATGCCGCGCCGGAGAACGTAGCGCGACCGATGGCGACCTGTCTCATCAGAATGGCCGAGACCCGGGCCAAGGCGCGAGCGCTGCGCGACGCCGTCAACGTTGGCGTGGTGGCGCTGGAGGAGCTGGCGGGCGAGGGCGACGAGGCCGAAGAGGGCCCGCGCCCGCACCTGGCCCCCGTGCCCCGACCAGCGGCGGTGGCGCCCGTGGCCCCGGTGATGGGCGGCAACGGCGACGGTAGTACGGCGACGGCGGCGCAGGTACGCGCCATCTACGCCATCGCCCGCAACCAGCACGGCCTGAGCGAGGGGCAGACCGACGAGCGCTGCCACGAGCTCTTCGGCGCCGCGCCCAACGAGCTGGGCAAACGCCAGGCAAGCGAGTTCATCACGACGCTGCAGGCGGGAGAGGCCGCCCGTTAGACCCGGCGGCCGGCCGCGGGCAAGGAGTCGGGGCGGCACAAGCGCCGACTCCTTGCCGCCCTCGCTCCGTCGGTTCCCCGTCCTTTATGGGAAGAACGAGACTGGTAGCCGCCGACGTCTCTCCTCCGCTCCGCTCTGGACCCTGTGTCGGCGGTGATACGGCGCTGGCGTCCCTGCCCGCGCCTACCAGTACGTCCCCGTCAAGGACGGAGACCTGCTCCGTCCTCCACCTTGACCGCCAGCCACTGGGCCCATAGTATGTGGGCGTACTCAGATGAAGGGGACTGTCGTTATCGCCGAGGACATGCGGCAGGAACGGGCATCGACGCGGCGAGCCATCCTCGCCAGAATCATCGTCGTGGGCGTCAGTGCCCTCTGCGCGATCATCCTCTATGCTTTTCTACACGAGAGCGGCCACGCCTTAGCCGGCTTGCTGTTCGGCGGCAGCATCACCAGCTTCAGCATCGACTTCTGGGACCTGAGCGCGCACGTGGGCGTCGAGGGCACGTTCAGCCCTGCCCAGCGCGGCTTGATCGGCGTTGCCGGGGCCGGCTGCCCGCTGCTCATCTGGGCCGCCTACTCTCGTCTGGTGCGAGGATCGACCAACGCCGTCGTCTTCTGGTTCACCACTGTCTCCTCCCTGGCCGTCATCAACAGCCTGCTCCCCTGGATTTTTTTGCCGCTGCCGTACCCGGCGGGGCAGCGGCCCGGCGATGACGTCATCAACTTCCTGAACAACACGGCTGTTTCGTCCTGCAGGACATCGCTTCGGGGCCGGCGGAGATCACTCTGGTGGGGCCCGGCGGCTACCGCTCCGTCTTCCTCAAGTTGCCCGAGGCGGCCAAGATAGGAAGAGCCACTGTGCACCCGCAAGGATTGCCGCTGGCGGCAGGGGAATACGAGATTCGCTTCACCTTCCCGCCGACCCCGGGGCGGGTGTCCATCTTTGTCCAAACGGCGGCGCCCTGAGGCATGCAGCGCGCTTCCGCGCGGCGGCCAGCAGAACGGGAGCAGGATGTAAACCCGCCCCCGTTTCTTGCGTCCTAGTAGTGAATCACCAATGGCGTGCCGAGTGTCGCGAAGGCCCAGAAGAAGTAGGAGTCAGAGTAGTTCATGCCGATGCAGCCGTGGCTGGTCGGCATGCCAAACGGCGTGTCCCATTTCCAGTAGTTGTAGTGCAGAGCGTCGCCGCTATCGGTGAAGTACTGGGTATAGAACACATCCTCCACTCGGTACTGCTGCGCGTCGGCCCGCAGCTTCGCGGTGTCGGCCGCGTTGAGATTGGAGCTATCCATCACGGTTACTATCTTGCGGCGCTGAATGGTGAGCGTGCCGGTGGGGGTCTCCCAGCCCGGCCGGCCGCTGGACATCACCGCCCAGTAGACGGGTGTATCGCCAGAGTAAGCCGTGATCACCTGCTGGCTGAGGTTGACGTCGATCCAGCGGCCCTTCAGCTTCTTGCCGGGGGCCGGAGGCTGGTCGGGCTTTGGCTTCACCAGCCCGTTGGAGTAAACGAAGCGCCCGTCAGCGATCTTGGCCCACGTGTCGTTGCTGCCGACGACAATCTCTCCCTGCTGCCAGGCGAGAACGTCCAGCTTCGTGCTCGCTTTCAACTCGCCGACGATCGGATACTGGGTGCTCGGACCCGAGCGCACGTTCATGGTGCGCACTGTCTGCCACCCTGTCGACGTTGCCATCTGCGGTGCGGCCGTGGTAGCCGTCGGCTGGCTCTGGGCGTCGGCCACCGGCAATGGCACCAGGCCCAACATGAGGACGGCCAAGACGGCCGTAAGGATCGCACGCAAGAGTTACACCTCCCCTAATCCGGCGTTGCCAACTAAGATGGCTGCCCGCCGGTAGGCCCTCCGGGCGGCACGGGAATATCCCGGTTGCCGTTCCGCAGCCCAGCACGCATACCGCGTGCCAGAGGGAAACGCCTCAAGAGAAGAGGCCTAGGTCAGCCAGTACCAGTTGACGAACAGGGCCAGGAATAGGCCGAACAGGGGCAGGCTGACAGCGGTGAGGACCCTCTCCAGCCAGGGCCAGCGCTCGCTCCAGCGGGCCAGGCTGATGATCACGGGGAAAACCACCGCCATAAAGCGGGCGCCGCTTTCGATGGGTCGTCCCGCCACGGGCATGGTCGTGGCCAGGAGGATGCTAGCAAAGACGTACAGCGTGTAGACGAACGGCCAGCGGCCCACGCTGAGCAAGGCAACCGCCAGGTAGACAAACACGACCACGATGTTAACCGCGCTCCAGGGGTAGTCCGCATTCTGATAGCCGGCCACGACGAAGTTAACAGCCGTGCCCAGAGTGGCTAGAGGCGAAGCGAAAGACCGATCCCAGGCCTTCTGCACGTGGACGAAGGCCAGAGGGTCGCCGAAGTGCTGGTAGAGAAACAGCATGAACAGGCTGATGCCGACGAACGACAGCGCCAGCGCCGGCAGCTGCCGCCAAGGCAGCCGGCGCTGGCGCCAGGCCAGCCGCGCAACCTCCCAGAAGATGGGCAGCGCCAGAATGACACCCTGCACGCGCGCGGCCGAGCCGACGCCGGCCCAGAGAGCGGCCCACCAGAACTCACCCCGGCGCAGATGATACAACGAGGCCGCTGCGGTGAGCAGCAGCAACGACTCCGGATAGGCCACGTGAAAGAAGAAGGCCGTGGGCATTATCGCCGCCAGCCAGACAGCCCGTCGCGCCACTGCCCGCCCGGCCTCCATGTCCACAAGCTTGTACAGGTAGAACAACCCCAAGAGGAGTGCCGTGTTGCTCACGAGCACCCCGGCCACGACGAAGTGGTCAGGGTAGAACAGCGGCTCCAGCCAGGCCCCCAGCCAGGTGACGAGCAGCGGGAAGAGCGGGAAGAAGGCAACGTTGGCGAAACCGTTCTTCATGTAGTAGCCGAACGTTATGATGCTCATGTACCACTCGCCATCCCAGTGCCAGCTCGCGTCCAGCAGCCGGTCCGCGTTGGTCGTGAAGATGGGATGGGAAGCGGGGTTCTTGGCCATCATCCAGGTGGCCAGGTCCACCACGAGGTAGAATACGACGAGCGCGGAGACATACACCGGCAGCACGTCGCTCACCATCGTGCGTTGAGCGGCCAGGGTCCTGCCCAGAGCCGCAAGCGGCCGCAGTACGTGTAGACTAGGCCAGCCCGGGACATCGCCAAAGGGCTTCGCCCACGGCCTAGAGACTCGGTCGTTCGCCAATCGGAACCTCCTCGAAACCGGAGCGGTGAGCCGCGGTAGAGAAGGGCATGCGCACCTCAGCCAACCGCTGAATCAAGTTGCCCCGCACCACGTCCACCGTGAACCAGAGCGGCCGTGAGCCTTCGTCCACAGCGGATGGTGTGATCACGAACCGCGCCGCGCTCCCCGGCAGGACGCTGAAAGGCCAAATTAGATCGTAGTCACTGCGTCTGCCCGCGGCGTCCTCTACCCAGGACTGCAGGGCCAGATTGCCCACGGCGCCTCCATTGCTTTGCACCACAACTGCCACGCGCCGCGCGCCATCGGCCCCTCGCGGCAGCTCCCGCACCGAGGCAACCGTGACGGACCCCTGGCCGTCTGAGAGAGCGCTGGCAGCCAGGGTGGTGCCTGGCAGGGGCACCGGCCAGGCCAGGGTTAAGGCCAGCAGCAGCGGCAGGAAGGAGGCTAGACGCAACCAGCCTGGCGCCCTGAAGCGCGGCCGAGCAAGCGACGCTATGCTCAGAGCCAGCGCCAGAGTCAACAGCAACGGCAGCAGAGAGGCCGCGCCCAGCCAGCCGAAGCGTTGGGTGCCCAAATTGAGAGCCATTTCGCCGTTGGCCAGGGCCGGCAGCCAGCTCTGCACTAGCGGCCAGGGCGGGTCGGCCTCCAGCAGCGGCACGGTGGCCGTAGCCAGGAACATATTCATGGTCGAGTAGGCCGCCAGGGGCACCCCCAGGCGCCAGGCCCAGGTCCAGCTGCCAAAGGCGACCCCGACGGCGACGGCGGCGAAGGGCAACATCGGCGTCAAGAAGCGCGGGCCCGGCGTCCAACCGCCAAACGGCAGGAAGTAGGCGGAGTTGTAGAGTGGGAAAAGGACCAGAATGCCCGCCAGCAGCCGAGCCTCCGGCCGCCATGGCCCCGCCTTCCACAGCGCCCAGAGCCCGGCTGGCACCAGCGCCAGCACGGGGGAGAGGGTCAGCAATCCCTTGCCGGAGAAGAGCAACGCCAGCAACACGGTCCCATCGGAGTTGGTCAGGCCAAAGAAACCCTGGTGCATCTGGGCGAACTGCTGCAGGTAGACGTTCTCGTAGGACAGCCGCAGGGGATCGCCGAAACTCACGTAGTTGTACAACAGCAGCGCCCCCGCGGCGGGCAATCCGCCCAGCACGTAGGCCGCGATGCCCCGCCGACCGGGGAACCTTGCCAGAACGTATAGGCCGAGCAATGCGGCGACGATCGCCAGCGGGTACTCGGTCAGCACTGCCAATCCCGCGCTCAGGCCGCCAAGGAAGGCCCAGAGCACCGGGCGCGCGCGCTCCCTGCCGAAGAAGAGCGCGGCGAAGGCGGCAAAGCCGAAGAAGGCCGAGGTCTGGTGGCCAAAGTAAAGTGTGGCGAAGGGCAGCGCCAGCGTGCCCGTGCCATAGGCCACGGCCGCCAGCAAGCTGGCGCCCGGGCCAACGCCCAGTCGGCGCAGAACGTGGCGGAGCAGCACCGCCAGAAGCGCCGTTGGCAGGGCCGCGACGAAGAAGTTAAGGAGATAGACGACGTACTGCTCGTCTAGAGGCCAGGAGTCGGCGGCGCCGAGAACGGCCCTCAGCCCGACGTACACGGGCAGTGAGACCAGCACGACCCCCGGGGGCTTGTCGCTGTAGTAGTGCCCGGCGAAGAGGCCCTTGTCCTGCGCGTTGGCCTGGTAGGCGTCAATAGCAGTTGTGTGCTGGTTGGCCAGAGACAGGACGGCGTCGTAGCGGCTGAGGGCATTCGACCCAGGCGGCTGGATGAAGTAGCTGTAGACCACTAGAAGAGCCGCGAATAGCAGTGCATCCAGCGCCAGTGATGAACCGACCGAAAGCCCCGCCTTCCCGGGCAACGTCTGCCTCAAGACTATCCCCCCAGCTTGCTGGGCGCGGCTACTGTCGCGCCCGCGGCGCAGGCAACACGCACTTCGCGTGCCACGAACAAGCCCTGGGAGAAACGACTGTTGCCGGCCGATGGAGCAGCCAACCCGGCGCCGAGTCGGCGCCGCGCAGGACGGCGTTCGCGGAGCGATGGGGAGGGATCGGCAGGCCTGCCGCGGGCGAGAAGACTGGACCGCGACTGGCGGCCGCGACCCGTCAGTCGGGCCGCGGCGCTGGTGGGGAACTACAATGAGGCCATTTGCCGCCGGCAGGCACCGGCGACGCCGGACAGCTCCTGCAGCACCGCCGCGCGATGCTGGCCGCCGTCATTTTGGTCGATAACGTAGTGACGTCGCCCGGCCGAAGCAATCCGGACTGCGGCAGGTTACGCCGGGTGATCGCCCGGCGACGCCTGGCTTAGTAGCCTCTCGCTTTGTCCACGACGCCCAGCAGCTGTTTGCCGGCGCGATAGCGACGGGAGTTTTCCAGAAAGAGGGCCACGGCGCGCTCCTGCCAGCCGGCCACGTTGTCCACGGTGTGGGCGGAGATGAGCAAGTTCGGCGCCGACCAGAGCGGGCTTTCGAGGGGCAGAGGCTCATGGGCGAAGACGTCGAGCGCGGCACCGGCCAGATGGCCGCTCTCCAGAAGCGAGAGTAGGGTTTGTTCGTCGACTATGCCGCCCCGGGCGATGTCGATGAGCACGGCGCCTGCCTTGAGTGACCGCAGCTCGGCTGGCCCGAACAGTGCCCGCGTCGAGGGAGTCAAAGGCAGCGTCACCACGACGTAGTCACAGCGGCCCAGCATCTCGCACAGAGCCGGCGCCGGCCAGACCTCGTCCACGCCAGCGGGGGGCGCACCGCGCGACCGCCGTAGACCGACGACGCGCATACCCAGCGAGCGTCCGCGCCGGGCGACTGCCAGACCGACGTCGCCCAGACCGATTACGCCCAGCGTGGCCCCGCGCAGGTCGACCGGCGCCAACCGGCGCCACTCATGCAGGCGCTGCGCCTCCTTCATCTCCGGTAGCCGTTTGGCGAAATAGAGCATGGCCGCGAGAGCGTACTCAGCCAGCGAGTCGGCATAAACTCCCACGGAGCGGGTGAGGACCACGTTGCTTTCCACCAAGGCAGGGAAGAGGAGACCGTTTACCCCGGCCAGGGCGCTGTGCAGCCAGCGCAAGCGCCGGGCCCGCGACCAGTAGGGGGCGAGGTCGGGCGCATCCACCCAGGAGAAAACGACCTCCGCCTCGGCCAGCGGCCCCTCTACCGCCTGGGGGTCTACCCCGATAGTAAGGTCCGTCCAATCCACCATCTCCGCCAGACCGGCCCAGAACGGCTCGCTGGGTGGTCCCAGCACCAGCACCTTGGTGCGTTCTCTTGCTGCCAACACTCACCTCCCCTCGTATTCGAGGTCATTCTAGACAACTCCGCCGGGAATGCAAGACCGAACGCGGCCCCAGACCGCGACGGCAGTGGCCGCAGCCGCGAGGAGGCTCTGGGGCATGCCCGAACGCTGCCGGCAGGGGGAGCCCCGGCGCGAGGGCAGGGCCTGGGTTCCGGGCAGCAGCCCTGTTCTTCCGTTTAGCCAGGTTGTAGCCGGCAAGGCGCCTATGCTAGAATGGCCGCGGCTTGAGCCCCCTCCCTCCCGGAAAGGGGCCTGTAATGCCCTGGGCTGGAGGACCCGCCTAAGACGTGAAGGTCGCCTTAGTCCACGATTGGCTGAACCAATACGGCGGCGCCGAGCGCGTGCTAGAGGTGCTGCACGACCTCTTTCCCCAGGCGCCCGTCTACACCTCTATCTACGATCCGGCAGCCCTCCCGGCGACCTACCGCCAGTGGGACATTCGCACCAGCTTCATGCAGTCGCTGCCCCTGGTCAAACGCCGCCACCAGCCTTTTATGCCGCTCTATCCCCTGGCCTTCGAGCAGTTCGACCTCACGGCCTACGATCTGGTGATCAGCAACTCCAGCGCCTTCTGCCACGGCGTGCTCACCCCTGCCCAGACGGTGCACGTCTGCTACTGTCTCACGCCCACCCGCTTCGTCTGGAACTTCCACGACTACGTGCGCGAGGAGAGACTGGGCGGCCTGGCCAGGCTGGCGCTGCCGCCCGTTCTGGCCCAGTTGCGGCTGTGGGACCGGCTGGCGGCCGACCGCGTGGACCACTTCGCCGCCATCTCCCGGGCCGTGGCGGGGCGCATCGCCAAGTTCTACCGGCGGGATTCGGACGTCATTCACCCGCCCGTCGACTGCTCGTCCTTCCAGCCCGCGGGCGAGCCGGACGACTACTTCCTGGTGGTTTCGCGCCTCATCCCCTATAAGCGAGTCGAGCTGGCGGTGCGCGCCTGTGGCGACCTGGGGCTGCCGCTGCTGGTGGCCGGAGACGGCCGCTACCGGGCCGCCCTGGAACGGATCGCCAAACCCAACGTGCGCTTCCTGGGTTGGGTGGACGAGACGCGCCTGCGCGACCTCTATGCCCACTGCCGGGCACTCATCTTCCCCGGTGAGGAGGACTTCGGCCTGACGCCGCTCGAGGCGCAGGCCTCCGGCCGCCCGGTAATTGCCTATGCCGGCGGCGGGGCGCTGGACACGGTGGTGCCCGGAGTGACGGGCGAGTTCTTCGCCGAGCGCAGCTGGGAGGCGCTGGCCGAGCTACTGCTGCGCTTTCGCGCCGAAGACTACGACCCTGCCGCGGCGCGCCACAACGCCCTGCGCTTCGAAGTGACCACCTTCAAGGAGTGCTTCCGCCACTTCGTCGAACAGAGGCTGGCCGGCGTGGGGCCAGCCGTGGCCCCGGCCGGCACCACGGAATGATCGCCACCAGCGAGACGGCCGAACGCGACTTCTACGAGGGCAAGTGGGCCCAGCCCGACCTCTCCGCCGGGTCGCTGCGCAACTTTCTCGTCAAGAAGGAGCGCTTCTTCGTGCGTCAGCTGCAGGGGCGACAGGGACGCGTTCTTGACCTGGGTTGCGGCGGCGGCTGGCGCCTTTTCACCACCGTCGGGCCCGTGCTGGGCGTGGACCTCTCCCGCTCGTCCCTGCGGGCGGCGCTCGCGCTGTACGCGGGCGGCGCGCAGGCGGACTTGGCCGCCCTACCCTTTGCCGATGGGGCCTTCGATTTCGTGGTCAGCTCTGACGTGCTGGGCCACGTTCCGCTGGAGCGCAAGGACGCCGTTCTGGCCGAGATCAGGCGCGTGCTGCGGCCGGGCGGGCGCACGCTGCACTACGTCGAGGCGGAAGGACAGGACCCTCTAATGGCCTGGGCGCGGCGCGACCCCGCTCTCTACGAGCGGCATGTGGTGGCGCCGGAGGGCCATGTCGGTATGGAGCCCGCCTCGCACACTTTCGCTCGCTTTCGCCGCGCGGGCTTCCGCCCCCTGGCGGAGGTGGCGGCCTACCGAGGATTGATTTACGTGGGACGGGTGGCCCAACTGTTCGACAACGAGTACGCCGCTCGCTCGCGCTGCCTGCGGGCCCTGGTCGGCCTCTGCAAGGCGTTGAGCGCCCTGGCGCCGCTGGCGCTGGCGGCGAACCTCGTGGTCAGCGCCGCCCTGGAGGTCGGCGACCGCCTGCTGCCGCTCGACTGGGCGGGCGGAGTGATGGTATGCTATGAGCGCTAGGGGGTGGGGGCGATGGAACTGCGAACCTACTGGTCGGTAATCTGGCGGTGGCGCTGGCTGGCGCTGGCGGTGGGCCTGGCGGTCTTCGTGCTGGCGCTGTTCGTGCAGCCGCGTGAGCCTACCCTCTACCGCGCCGTCTTCCAGGTTGCCGTCGTGCCCAACCTCACCCAAGGAGAGACTCAGACCAACATCGCCCGCGAGCAGTACTACGAGTTCACCACGGCGGAGCTGCTGGTGGACGACGGCATGTACACCCTCAAGACCGCCCAGTTCCAAGCCCAGGCAGCGCAGAAGGCCAGTGCCGCCCTCGGCCGCGGCGTGAGCGGCAGCATCGACGCCAAGAAGTCGCACAAAGTAATGGAAGTCACGGTGATGGCCGATGACCCCGAGCAGGCGCAGGCGCTGGCCCAGGCCGTGCGCGACCTGGTGCTGGACCCGAGCAGCAAGCTGTTCAGCACAGTCGTGGACTTCCAGCCCAAGCTGGCCCTGGCCGCGGACGTCGCCGTGGCGCCGGCCGGCGGACCCAGCCGCGCCGCGCTCTACATGTTCCTTAGGGTCGTGCTGGGGCTCTTCGCCGGGGTCGGTCTGGCCTTCCTGCTGGAGTACCTGGACGACAGCCTGCGCACGGCCCGCGACGTCGAGGGCGCGACCGGACTCGCCGTCCTGGCCGAAATCCCGGGCGGGCGGGCCGCCGGCGGCTCGGCGGCGACGCGGGGCAACCGGATGCAGCCGGCCTGATGCGGCCGCCCCTCACCTGCCTGCTCTTCGACCTCGATGGCACGCTCGTCGACTCGATGAGCCTGATCTATGCCTCCTTCCGCCACACCATGCGAGAGGTTCTAGAGCTGGCGCCCAGCGACGAGGCTTTACTGGGCATCTTCGGCCAGCCCCTGGTGAAGGGTCTGGCGACCCTCGGCGGGCTGCCTCTCGACCTGCCGGCTAGCCTCGCCGCCAACTCTCACCTGCCGCCGGTCTACGACCCAGGGGAGCCGCCCGAGCAGCGCCTGATGAGGCGGCTGCTCTACGTGTACCGTACCCACAACCTCTCCCACCACGACGACTACATCAAGTGCTTCCCGGGGGCCAACGAGACCCTGAACGAGCTCAAGCGGCGGGGCTACGCTCTGGGGGTCGTGACCTCGAAAGGTCAGCTGACGGCAGTGCGCAGCACCGCTCGCTGCGGGTTGGACGTGCACATGGACACGATGGTGGTGCTCGAGGACACGGGCAAGCACAAGCCCGACCCGACGCCGCTGCTGCTGGCCCTGCGGAGACCGGGACGCCGGCCGGAGGAGTCGCTTTACCTGGGCGACGCGGCGGTGGACGTGCTGGCGGCGCGAGCGGCCGGCACGGTGGCCGCGGCGGCGCTTTGGGGCCCGCTGCCGCGCGAGCAGGTCCTGGCTCTGGCGCCGGACTACGCCCTGGAGTCTATCGGCGAGCTGCTGCAGCTCTGCCCACGGCTGGCGGTTTAGATCTACAAGAATGCCCGTCCACACTGCCACCAGCAAGGTCAGACGTTGTCATGCTGAACGCAGTGAAGTATCTCCTGGCCCCGCCGCTCATTTATCGCCGCCGCGACGGGGGAGATTCCTATGAAGATGGGCACTTGCTGAGCGACCGCGGGGGCAACGTGGAGTGCGGCGGCAAGCCGCCGCCTTCCAGGGCACGGGCAAGCCCGCGCGGTCCAGGGCCCGGCGCCACCGACCGGCTCTACGAGGAATGCCCATTTTCATTCTCGGTGGTGGCCCGCCAGGGCAATGGACGATTCTTATGAAAATGGCGGCACCCCGTTGGCATCTGTAGGGGCGACCGGGCCTAAAGGACTTCCTACGGTCGCCGGTCGCCCCTACGTGACGCCGTCATTTTCATTCCCAGTAGTAGCCCGCGGGGCTATGGATGATTCTTCAAGCCGCGGCGCGGCCTCTCACAACGACACTCCCCCCACTCGGCCCGTGGCAGGCTGACCGTCAGTAAGACCAATTGACCCCTCTCCGAGGGCGACTGTATAATGGCCCGACCTGCCGAGCGGCCGGGGCTCAGCCGGCGGCCGGCAATTCCGGGGAGGTGGCCGTGGCAGCAGCCAGTCCAGCGCAGCCAAGCGGCGCCGAGCGCGCGCGCGGGGTGCGGCAGGCCAAGTTGCTCAGCCTGCTGGCCCTCGGTGCCATCGTGATCCTCGCCTTCGGCTTGCGCTGGCAACACCTGGAGTTCACCGAGTACACCCGCGACCAGGCCTGGGTGCTGAACCGGGCCTACGATTGGCTGGTGAAGGGCGACTTCCCCCTGGTAGGCATCCAGTCCTCAGTAGGCACCGCTCAGGGGGCCATCGAGATCTACTTGCTGGCCATCCCGGTGGCGCTGAGCAAAGACCCGCGCCTGGCCGCCGCCTTCGTCGGCTTGCTGCAGGTGCTGGCCATCGTCGGCACCTACCTCCTGTGCAGCGCCTACTTCGGCCGCAAGGTCGGTCTGGTGGCGGCGCTTCTTTACGCCGTTAACCCCTGGGCACTGCAGTACGCGCGCAAGGTCTGGACGCCCAACATGGCGCCCCTCTTCACGGTGCTCTTCTTCTCCTCGGTCTTTGCCGCGGTGGTGCAGCGACGCCGCTACTGGCTCGGCCTGGCCTGCTTGTGGGCGGTAGTTCTCTTCCTCATCCACCCCTCTGCCGTATACTGTGCGGGCGTGCTGGGCATCGTCGTGCTCCTCTTCTGGCGACGCCTCGGTCCGCGGCCGCTCCTTCTCGGTGGCGCCCTGGGCCTGATGGTGGCGGCGCCGTATCTCTGGTACGAGTACCTTGAGGGCTTCCGCAGCCTACGGCTGCTCTTCGGGTTGACGGGCGGGCAGTCGCGCTTGGACCTGGACGCGGTGAAGAACATCGTGACCATGGCCTCGGCCTACGCCTACCCCACGATGATGGGCTATGGCTTCACCGGCGACTGGGTGCTCCCCGACCAGACGGTACAGAACTGGCTGGCCAACGCGCTTCTCTACCTGGGGATCGCCTGGTGCCTCTGGGAGCTCGTCGCGCCCCTCGCCCGTCGCCCGCGAGCCGCCGGCCAGTGGGAGAAGCACCTGCTGCTGCTGCTCTGGCTGGTCCTTCCCATCCTCGTGGCCCTGCGCCACCCGCTGGACTTCTACCCTCACTACTTCATCAACGTCCTGCCCATCCAGTACATCCTGATGGCCGTCGGTCTGACCCGGACCGCCGGCCTGGCGGGAGACCTCCTGCACCGCCCCGGGCTGAGCAGGGCGGGCCTGGTCGCCGCCACGGCGCTGGCGCTCTACATCGCCGGCTCGCAGGTCATCTACTTCCAACGCTACCTCGGCTACATCCAGGAGCAGGAGCCGCTGGGCCACTACGGCGTGCCCTATCTCTACACCGAAAGGATGGTGGACACCGCCCGCCAGTTGCGCCAGGAATTGGGCGTGAGCTCGTTCTACATGTACTCCTCCGCCCAGTGGGACGCCATTCGCTACCTCGGCCGGCCGGACATCGAGATCAGGGAGGTAGACACGCGAGAGGGGTTAGCTCTGCCGCGCGATGCCAACCAGGGGGCCATCTTCGTCACGACCGACGACAGCATCGTCGTCACCGACGTCAAACCCTTCGTCCCCAGGGGAGACGGGCTCACGGTGGAGCGCCTGCGCGGGCTGGGTTACGTCGAGTTGCCGGAGCGCGCCGTCCGCGGGCCGCTGGGGTACGTCTACTACCGCTTCTATTACCTGGCGCCGCAGGCCGGCCAGGGCACACGCCAGGCACTGGACGCCGGCCCGCAACTGGCGCTGGCCAACGGCATGCGGCTCTTGGGGACACTCCCGCCGCGGAGCTTCACGCCGGGGCAGAAGGCGGACCTGGCCGTCCTCTGGGACGTGCCCGAGGGGACCGGCCAGAATCCGTCGCCGGAGTGCAACCTGGTGCTCAGCCTCCTTGACCAGTCCGGCCGGACGGTGAAGGAGTTCGACTGGCCGGTGGCCCAGTATCAGGATCGTCACGGCCGCGACTATCTGCCTCCCTGGCGAGCGGAGGACCTGCCTGTAGCCTACTACGACCTGAAGGTCCCCGCCGACCTGGCCCCCGGCACCTACCGGCTGGCTTTGAGCGCCTATCAGCGCGACAACCACGCCGCGGTCGGCTGGCTGGATGCCAGCGGTAGGGACGCTGGCGAAAGCCTCAGCCTCGGCTCGGTCAGCGTCCACTAGCCGGCAGACAAGCGCGAACCCAGGGGATGCGGTATACTTGCCGCTAGCCCAAGTCACTTGCTTCCCCTTGATAGCCGCTGCCACCGTTCTACAACGGAACGTGCGGGCGCATTGGCGCTTGCCCCGGAACGCACGACGAAGCCCCCGGCCGCTACGTTGGCCGGGGGCTTCGTCGTGGCTTACGGCGCGGCGGCCGTCTAGCCCAGCGCCTTCTCGATGCTGACCAGCATGTTCCTCTGCGAGGTCAGCAGATGCTCCAGCACCTGGTTGGCCGACCACTCGCCCTCGGCCTGCGGCTGCGCCAGCTGCTCCTCGCTGAGACCAACCAGCTCCCCCAGGATCGCCGCCTGGGTAACGAAGTACTGATTGAGGATCATCTGTGCCTCGCTCTGGGCGACGCCGATGCCCTGTCGCACCTTGTGCAACTGGTTCAGGTGGTCCAGGCAGTGGCCGGCGAGGCGATGGAGCAGGAAGCGCACCGTGAAGTCGGTGTTGTGCCAGGGAGCCGGCTTCTTGAGGTCCTCCTCCGATAGCCTCTGCAAACGCTCGGCAATCTGTCGGCTCGTCGCGACGAGTTCTAGTTGCAGCTCTTGAGAGGTCTTGGCCATTGCTCTACTCCTTCTGGGGCGCGGCTCTTAGCCGAGCGCCCGCTGGAAGATTTCGGCGACGTCCTGGCGGCTGGCGCGACGCGGGTTGAGGGGCACGTTGCCGCTCTTCATAGAGTCGTCGGCCAGCACCGGCACCATCTCCGCGGTCACGCCCACCGCCTTGAGGGACAGCGGAATGCCGACGTCGATCATCAGCCGGCGCACGGCCTCTACCGCCAGCTCCGCCGCTTCCATCGCCGTCAGGCCGCGCGTGTCCTCGCCCAGCGCCCAAGCCACTTCGGCGAAGCGCTCGGTGGCACCGATCAGGTTGTACTCCATCACATAGGGCAGCAGGATGGCGTTGGCGATGCCGTGGGGCGTGCCGGCGTGCGCGCTCACCGGGTGCGACATGGCGTGGACCAGGGTCAGCCGGGTGTTGGTGAAACCCATGCCGGCGATAGTGGAACCCAACACCATATTAGCGATGTCGTTAAGGTTGCCGTTGGCCACGGCGCCGCGCAGGCTCTTGCCGATCATGCGGATGGCCTGGATGTCGAGGGCATCGCTGACCGGCTGGACGTTGGCATTGGTGTAGGACTCGACGGCGTGGGTGAGGGCGTCCATGCCCGTGGCAGCCACGATGGGACCCGGCAGGTTGACCAGCATCAGGGGATCAATCAGCGCCACCTTGGGCAGGTTGAGCGGCGAGCCGACCGCGAACTTGAACTTGCGGTCGAGGTCAGTGATCACCGCCATGAACGTCGTCTCTGAGCCAGTGCCGCAGGTCGTGGGGATGGCTACGAAGGGCGGCAGCGAGTTCTTGACCTTGTACATACCCTCGTAATCGGTGATCTTGCCGGGATTGGTGGCGAGCACGCCCACTGCTTTGGCCGTGTCCATCGAGCTGCCGCCGCCGAGACCGACCAGGCAGTCGCACTTCTCGGCCTGATAGAGGGCGAAAGCCTTCTCCACGCAGGGCACCGAGGGATTGGGCTCCACATCCTCGAAGACGACGGCCGGCATTTCGACCTTGCGCAGTGACGCGAGCACGCCTTCCAGCAGGCCCGCTTTGACGATGCCTTTGTCGGTGACCACCAGTACCTTGCCGCCGCCGAGGGCGCGCAGCTCCTGGCCAACTTGTTTGGCCGCTTCGGCCCCGAAGACCAGACGGGCAGGCATTTCCCATGTATAGATGCGCCGCGGGTCGTAGTCCACTTCTTCCTCCTCTTGGCGACTTCGCGCCGTCATGCTACCACGCGGTCCAGCCGCCGTCCACTAACAGCGTGCTGCCGGTGACGAGGTCGCCCGCCTCAGAAGCTAGGTAAATGACGGCCGCCGCCACGTCCTTGGGCTTGCCCAGCCGCCCCAAAGGGATGCGATCCAGCACCGACTGGCGGAACTGCTCGTCCTCGAACATCTTGGCCGTCATCTGGGTCTCGATGAACGTCGGCGCCACGGCATTGACCGTGACGTTGTTCTGCGCCCATTCGACGGCCAGCACCTTGGTCAGTTGGGCCACGCCACCCTTGCTGGCGCAGTAGGCCGAACGCTTGTACCAGCCCACCTTGGCCATCTGGGAGGCAATGTTGACGATGCGCCCGTGGTTCTGGGCCACCATGACTCGGCCTACCGCCTGGCAACAGAAAAAAGTGCCCTTGAGGTTGGTGTCCAGAATCCTGTCCCAATCTTCCTCGGTAACGTCGAGCGCGCACTTGATGATGTTGAGGCCGGCGTTGTTGACCAGGATATCGATGCGGCCGAAGGCGGCGACCACCTCCTTGGCCAGGCGCTCTATGCTCTCCACTCGCGTTACGTCGACTTGAAACGCTTGGCTGCGCCGGCCGAGCGCCCGCAGTCGGGTGGCCACGTCCTCCAGGTCGGGCAGGGTGCGACCGGCCAGGGCCACGTCCGCCCCGTACTCGGCCAGAGCGGTGGCGATGGCCTCGCCCAGGCCTCGGCCGCCGCCGGTGACCAGGGCCACCTTGCCGTTCAGCGAAAACAGGTTCTCCATAGACTAAGACAATTCCTCCATAGGTAACCTAGCCAACCACCAGTAGCTCGCGCGGCGCCTGGTTGAGGCGCTCGGCGCCCGTCTCGGTCACAACCACCGTATCCTCGACCCGCACCCCGAACTGCCCCGGCAGGTAGGCTCCCGGCTCGACGCTGAAGACCATGCCGGGGCGCAAAGGGGCGCGATTGCCGGCGACCAGATACGGCTCCTCGTGCACGTCCAGCCCCAGCCCGTGACCCGTGCGGTGGATAAAGAACTCGCCCAGGCCGGCCGCCACCAGATGCTGGCGGGTGGCAGCATCCACTTCCGCGGCCGGCAGGCCCGGGCGCACGCTCCGATAACCTATTTCCTGGGCCTGGCGCACCTGCTCGTGCACCCTTTTCAGCTTCTCCGTGGGCGCGCCGACGACGATGGTACGCGTGATGTCCGACTGGTAACGGCGATAGGTGCCACCAAAATCGAGCACCACGGCGTCGCCCGCCGTCAGGCGGCGCTCGCCCGGCTCGTGATGGGGCAGGGCGGCGTTGGGGCCGCTGGCGACGATAAGGAAACTCAACGTTTCGAGCCCCGCCCGCCGCATCTCCCCTGCCAGCAACTCGGCCACCTCGCGCTCGCTCCGGCCGGCCAGCGGCTGCTGCAGCAACCTCCCGAAGGCCCGGTCACACATCCCGCCGGCCGCGCGCAGTAGGTCGACCTCGGCCGGCGACTTGACCAGGCGCAGAGCGGCCAGCACGGGCTGCGCCGAGCCGTAGTCGGCCTCGGGCAGCGCGCTCCGCAGTGCCAGCAGGGTGCCCGCCCAGGTTTGCTGGCCTACCAGCAGGCGGGGGCGCGCTTTGACGGAGGCTTTCACCGCCTCCGTCAGTAAGGCGATGGGATCGTCCGTTTCTCCCCAGGCGAGCAGGCGCGCGAAGGGAACCGTCGCCACCAGCCGGGCCGCCTCGAACTGGGGCGTGATCAGGAGGGGTTGGCCGGCGGCGGGCAGGAGCAGCGCGATGAGACGCTCCGAGGGCTCGCCCCCGTAGCCGGAAAGGTAGTACAGATCGGTGGAAGGGGTAGCGAGTAGGAAGTCTGCTCCCTCCTCGGCCAGGAGGCGCGCCACGGCCAGGCAACGGGATTCGTGTTCGTTAGGCATTCGACTCAACATCCCTGAATCCGCCGTTCTAGACCTCGCTCCAGGCATCCGCCAGGCGCTGGCTTGCCGCCTCGGCCTCCGCCATGATGCGGTCCAGCAGCTCCACCACCGGGGGCACGTCCTGAATGAGCCCTACGCCCTCGCCCGCCCAGGCGAAGCCCTCGTCCATATCGCCTTCGATGGCCGCGCGCACGTTCTGCTGGCCGCTGACCAGGGGCAGTATCTCTTCCGGGGGCGCGCCCCGCGTTTCCAGAGCCAGCACCCGCTCGCTCAAGGAGCCCCGCAGCACGCGCGCCGGCCGGCCGAGGCTGCGCTCGATCACGAGCGTGTCGGTCTCCCTGGCGGCGACCAGGGCCTGCTTGTAGTTGGCATGCGCTACACACTCCTGGGTGGCGACGAAGCGGGTGCCCATCTCGATGCCCTCGGCGCCCAGCGCCAGGGCCGCGGCCAGGCCGGCGCCCGAGGCCAGGCCGCCAGACGCGACAACGGGCACCTTGACCGCGGCGGCGACCCGCGGCACCAGCACCAGAGTGGTCGTGTCGTCGCGGCCAATGTGGCCGCCGCCCTCGCAGCCAACGGCAATGACGACGCTCGCGCCCAGGCCCTCGGCCTTCTGCGCCTGGCGCACGCCGGCCACGAGGACCATCGTCGCGATCCCGCTGCCGGCCAAACGGGTGAGTACGGGCTCGGGGTTGCCGCCGGTGACGCTCACCACCGGCACCCGCTCCGCCAGGACCACGTCAAGCAGCTCGGGCGTGAAGCGGCGGCCGAGGGCGAAATTGACCCCGAACGGCTTACGGGTGAGGGCCCTGACCTTGGCGATTTCGCGGCGCAGCCAGTCCGGCTCGCCGACGAAGGTGGCGGTCACCTGCCCCAGGCCACCGGCGTTGGAAACGGCCGCCGCCAGCTCGGCGTAGGCCAGGTGGGCCAGGCCGCCCTGGATGACCGGGCGGTCGATGCCGAGCAGTCTGGTCAGTCGAGTCTGCATTACCAGATCGAAGCGGCGCCGTCGACGCGCAGCGCCGTGCCGGTCGTGTAGCTGGCCTCATCGGAGGCCAAGTAGACGACGGCGCCGACCAGTTCCTCGGGTTTGCCGAGGCGTCCCAGGGGGATGCGGCTCTCGCGCTGCTGGCGCAATTCAGGGATGGACATGCGAGGCTTCGTCATATCGGTTTCGAACGTGCCAGGCTCGATGCAGTTCACCCGGATGCCGAACTCCGCCAGTTCCAGAGCCATGCCACGGGCGAGCATCGTTACCCCCGCCTTGGCCGCCTGGTAATGGGTCAGATCCTTGGCCGCCAGGGTGGCGCTGACTGAAGAGGTGAAGATGATCGAGCCACCGGTGCCTTGCTTGACCATCTGCCGCGCCACCGCCTGGCCGACCAGAAACGGGCCTTTGAGGTCGACGTCGAGCACCCGATCCCAGAGCTCTTCCTCGATCTCCAGGAAGGGTCTGCGCCCGAGGATGCCGGCGTTGGCCATAAGGATGTCAATGCGCCCGAGCCCCTCGACCACCTGCTCTACCGCTCGCTTGACCTGGCCGGAGTTGGCCACGTCACACTGCACGGCTAGGGCGCGACGCCCCAACCGCTCGATCTCTCCGACCACGCCCTCCGCCTCGGCGGCGTGTTGCTCGTAGATCACCGCCACGTCGGCGCCTTCGCGGGCAAGACCCACGGCGACCGCCCGTCCAATCGAGCGGCTGCCGCCCGTGACCAGTGCCACCTTGTTTTCAAGACGCAAGTATCTGCCTCCCTTGCCGCCACCGGGCGGCGTTACTCCAGTCCACATGACGATTATAGGGGCCGGTCGGCGGCTTTGTCGAGCCACGGGCCGGCCGCCGCCCTCGGCTTGCTGGTAGGCGCACTGCTCGTCATCCTCAACGTCGGCGACACCTTTGAGGCCGTAGTGCTGCCTCGTCGGGTTTCCCGGCCATTACGTCTCACCCGCCTTCTCAGACATGGTCTCTGGTTGCTGTGGCGGAGGGCAGCCACGGTCCTCCCCAAGACCAGGCGACGGGAAGACTTCCTGACCATCTACGGGCCGCTGACGGTGCTGATCCTACTGGCAACGTGGGTGGCGGTCATGCTGCTGCCAGACCGAGTTGCGCTCGCCGCCGGCGCCGCCACCCCGGGGCCGACAGTCGGCGCGGTCGAGAGGCTTGGTGTTTGGGTCACGGTGCAGCTAGCCAGCAATAGCAGCAAGGCGATGCTACCGGCCGCTCCTCGCCAGACGCGCACGCGCTCACCTCCCCAGGCATCACTAGAGTACGGCAATGGCGCCTGGCCGCGGGCGCGGGAAGTGTGCCCCTGGCATAGAGACTCGTCGCCTCGCCGTTGCCAAGGTGGCCTATTTGGCCTATATTGGCAGGGCGACACATGACAGCCACCGGTCGGGTGGCGGAAGACAGCGAGGTGAGCACGTGCGCATCACTGACGTCACTACCCTGAAACTGGCCTACGACTGCCCCGAGCCCATGGCGGACGCGGTCCATTACATCTCCGCCCGGCGGGCGCTGATCGTCCAGGTGCACACGGACGAGGGCTACGTCGGACTGGGCGAGGCAGGCGGCTTCGGCGGTTCGGCAGAGAGCGTGGAGGCGATCATCCTCCAGGATCTGCGTCCGAAGCTATTAGGCCAGGACCCGTTCAACACCGAGCGCCTCTGGCAGATGATGTACATACCCCACGTGCAGCGTGGCCGGCACGGTCTGCACAGCATGGCCATCGCCGGCGTCGACGTCGCCCTCTGGGACATCGTGGGCCAGGCGACGGGCCTGCCGCTCTACAAGCTGCTGGGCGGCTACCGGGATGAGCTGATGGCCTACGCTAGCGGCGGCTTCTACTCGGAGAGCAGAACTCCGCAACGCCTGGCGGAGGAGATGGCGGGCTACGCGGAAGCCGGCTTCAGGTTCGTCAAGATGAAGGTGGGCCGCGACCCGAGCACCCTCCTGCATCCGCTGCCGCTGACTCCGCCGGCCGACTTCGCTAACAGCACCTTGGAGCAGGACGTCGAGAGGGTGCGCCTGGTGCGCCAGGCTATCGGCCCGCGTGTCGGTCTGGCGGTGGACGCCAACTCGGTCTGGACGCCCTCGCAGGCCATCAAGATGGGGCGGGAGTTCCAGCGCTTCGACGTGGCCTGGCTCGAGGAGCCGGTGCCGAACCAGGACGTGAGCGGCAGCGCCGAGGTTGCCCGGGCCCTCGACTTGCCGGTGGCCGGCTACGAGCAGACCAACGGGCTCTACGGCTTCCGCGAGCTGGCGGAACGCCGGGCCGTGGACATCGTGCAGCCGGACGTGATCTGGGCAGGCGGCATCACTGAGTGCCGGAAAATCGCGGCCCTGGCCGCCGCCTATCATTTGCCCTGCATGCCGCACGTCTTCTCCTCGGGACTGAGCCTGGTGGCCAACCTGCACTTCGTCGCCTCCCTGCCCAACGGGCAGTTGCTGGAGTTCGATAGGAACCCCAACCCCTTGCGCGACGAGCTGTTCGAAGAGCCGCTGACGCTGGACAACCGCGGCCTGGTCAGGCTGCCTCAACGCCCCGGGCTGGGGGTGCGTCTGAACGAAGCGACCGTGGCCAAGTACCGAGTGGCTTGAGAGACAACCTTCACAAGATCTCCACAACTGCGACAGGGGTCCTCCACACGCCCCGTCTATAGTTGAAAGTGCCGGAGGGGAACGGACCTCGGTAACAAGTCAGGGGAGGGAAGTAGCGTGAACAGGAAGTTGCTCTACGTGTTGGGGGCCGTGGCCGGCCTGGCCATTCTGGCCGGTAGCGCTGCCTCGGCTCTCGCGGCGCCGCCCGCGCAGACGCCGGCCGCACAGCAGCAGGCAGCCCCAGGGCGGGGCTACGGGTTGGGGGGGCCGATGATGGGCGGCTGGGCCGGCCCGTTCAATATGCCCGAGATCGTCGCCCAGGTGATCAAGGCCGACGTCAACGACGTCATCAAGGACCGTCAGGCCGGCAAGAGCTTCGTCGGCATCGCGCAGGCCAAGGGCGTCGGCGAAGACGCGCTGATCCAGGGCATCCTTGCCCAGCGCAAAGCCCTGCTGGATGAGCAGGTGAACGCGGGTAGGATCACCGCGGAGCAGGAAACCTTCATGCTCGACCGGATGAACGACTCGATCAAGGTTATGGTGGAGCAGACGGGCTACGGTCCAGGTGCGCGGGGCGGCTATGGCGCCAACGCGGGCAACTGCCCGGCGTGGCAGGGCCAGGCCCCCAGCCAGAACCAGAGCCAGCAGGGCGTTGGCCTGGGCGCGCGTGGCGTCGGTCGCGGCGGTATGATGGGCGGTCTCGGCGCGGGCTTCAACCGCCAGTAGGAACCGACTATCCCTTTCGGCAACAGTCAGGTCAGCAGCAAATGGCCGGCGCCGACATCGGCGCCGGCCATTTGCTGCTGAGCGGGCGAGAGCGCGGCCCGAGCACCGCGCCAGTTAGGCCCCGCCGTCGCTCACAGCGTCGACGACGGCGATGGCGCTCTGGACCGGTTCCTCGCTCGGGGCGGCCGCGGTTCTCAGCTCGTGCGCTTGCCTCAGACATTTGACCGTCGAGCGAAAGCGCAGCAAGCGCACGAAGTAGTCAAACGTGTCCCGCAACAGATGAACCGTCGAGCCCAATTCGGGCCGGCGCACGAAGGCGGTCGGCAGCTCGACGATGCGGTAACCGCGACAGGCCGCCCGCACCATGATCTCGGTATCCCAGAACCAACCCGAATTCTCGGTCTCTGAGAGAAGCGGCTGCAACGCCTCCCGGCTGAAGAACTTGCAGCCCGTTTCGCTGTCGAGGAAGGTCTGGCCGAGGCAGCCACGCACCAAGCGGTTGTAGCCGCGACTGAGCAGCCAGCGGTGCACGATGGGCAGGGTAAGCATGTAGACCCGCAGGGCGGTCGCCACGTCGGCGCCTTCGAAGATCTCCTGCGCCAGGAGCGGCACGTAGTGCGCGGGAGTGGCCAGGTCGACGTCGGTGAAGCCGATGGCGCGGCCGCGGGCCAAGCGCATGCCGTCCATCACGGCGCGTCCCCGGCCGGTATTGCATCCGTGGCGCAGGAACAGGCAATCGTCCCTGCCCTGCACCAGGCGCTCGATCAGGTCAGCCGTGCCGTCGCGGCTGCCGTCGTCTACGAAAACGAGCTCGTAGCGCAGGCCGCTTCGGCGCAGCGCACGGTCTACGCTAGCCACGCTCTCGGCCAGGAAGTGGGCGGAGTTGTAGCAAGGAAGCACCAGGCTGAGATCGACCGGCGAATCCGCCGAGAGAGGCCCGCGCTCGCTCATCGCTGAATTGATTCTCCTAGCTAGTTATCGCCCGGCCTTCGGCCCCAGTGACGAAGCCCCAGGGCCGGCCGGAACCAGCATAGTCTACCATGGGCGATAGCATAGTGTATTGCCGAGTGCCGAACAAGGCTGTTATAATGCGCGGGCTGGCAACAGTGCATAACCCGGCGCTGGAGAGAGGCAGCGGCGCCGGTCGGCGTAGCAGCCAAGGATCACCACTACTTGTTCGGCCCAATCACAGTCCCCCGCCACTCCACCGGCACGCGCCTCTCGGCCGATGCCGGGGCCGTTGCTTTGCTCCTCTTGGCCACGCTCGGCTACTTCGCCATCCTGGCCGCGCTGGGCCTGACCTACTACGAAGACGACATCGTCAACGAGTACTACCCCCTGCTGCAGTACTTGCTTGGCCACCTGGCGCAAGGGGACCTTTCACTCTGGTCCAGCCGCATGTTCCTGGGCTACCCCTTCTTCGCCGACGGCACGGCCGGTACCCTGTACCCGCTCAATTGGCTGGCTTTCCTGGTCCCGGCCCAGCAATCGATCACCTTCCTTCTTGCTCTGGGCACAGCCCTCTCCGCGCTGTTCTTTTACTTGTTCGCCCGTTCGCTGCGACTCAGTCCTCCGGCAGCGCTGCTGGCCTCGCTGGCTTATGCCTTCAGTGGCTACAACGTGGGCCACTGGATTCACCTCAGCCTGGCACACAGCATGCTCACCTTACCGCTGGCGCTCTGGGCGGTGGAACGCGCCTGCCGGAGCCGCGGGCGGACCGCCGTGGCTTGGCTGCTGCTGGCGGCGCTGGCCTTGGGACTCATGTGGCTGGGCATTCACCCCCAATCGGCCTTCATCAGTACCCTTTGTCTCGGCATATACGCCCTGTTTCGCGTGCTGTTCACCGACCTGCCCGGGTCCCTGCGGCGACGTTTCGCCTGGCTCGTCGGCGGTGGGTCGCTGGTTACCCTGGCGGGCGCCGGCCTTGCCGCGGCCCAGATGTGGCCCATGGCGGAGATGGCGATGCTGGGACCGCGCGGTCTGGTCGTCGACTACGAGTTCGCCAGCTCCCACGCTCTGCCCTGGCACAACTTGGTCACGGCCATCTGGCCGTTCGCCTTCGTCACCCCCGGCGGCTTCGACTGGGGCCTGACTAACCGCTGGGAAGTGGCCTTCTACATCGGCATAGTGCCGCTGGCCCTGGCCGTCTTCGGCCTGGCGGGCAGGCGCGACCGCTACGTAGTCTTCTGGGGAATCTTGGGCCTGCTGGGACTCTGGCTGGCTCTGGCGGAGTTCGCGCCCCTCAACCTTCACGGGCTCGTCTACGCCCTGCCCGGCTTCTCTTCCTTCCGCGTGCCCGGCCGTTTTCTGCAGCTGACCGACTTCGCCTGGCCCCTACTCGCGGGCTATGGGCTCGACCAGCTCCGCGCGCCCGCGGCCCGTGACCGCCTGCGCCCCTGGGCGGCACGCCTGGCCGGGGGCCTGGTGGGGATAGTCGCCCTCCTGGCGGTGGCGAACCTGCTCGTGCTGGCGCTCCCGGGACTGCTGCCTCGCGTCCTGTGGCCCCTGTACATGAACTGGCCGCACGAAACGCTCTGGCGCGCGGAACAGGTTTGGCCGGCGCTGCGGCAGACGCTGAACTTCGCCAACCCGCGCTGGCTGCTTTGGAGCGCTCTGGCATTGCTCGGCGCCGGACTGCTCTGGGCCTGGCGCGGCCGGAGCGAGTGGCCCGGCTGGACCTGGCTGTTGGTGGCCCTGACGGCCCTCGACTTGCTGCTCTTCGCCGGCCATTTCTGGGAAGCCGGGCCAACCAGCCTGCTGGCCGGCCCTGGCGGCGCGGTGGTGGATTACCTGCGCCAACACGGCCAGGGCGACCGCGTCTGGAGCGTCTCGCGCTCCACGACGGACTACAACCGCCTGCTCAACGAGGGCCTGGACGAGGTCAATTCCTACGGGCCGCTGGAGATGCAGCGCTACTACGAATTCACGGCCCTGGCCCAGCGCACGGACAACGCCCTGGCCGACCTGCTGGCGGTACGCTGGCTGGTAGTGCCCCTGGCTGACTCATTGCCTTTCCGCGCCGGGGGCATCGGCTTCGACATTCGTCGGCCGCTGGCCGTCGTGTCTCCTCAGCAGGCCGTGCCCACCCCCGTCTACCGGGCCGGCCGGCCCGTGCCGGCCAGCGCCGTGCGCCTGGTGGGCCGGCTCGCTCACGCCGGTCGCGTACCCCAGGGGCAGACGGTGGCCGAGCTGCTGCTGAAAGCGCCAGACGGGCGCCAGCTGACCCTACCGGTGCGGGCCGGGCTGGAACTGGCGGAGAATGACGCCCTGCGTCCCGACATCGTACCCCAGCAGCGGCACAACCTGCCCCCCGTGGTTCTGCGGGAGCGGGCCCGCGATGCCACCGGCAGGCCCTTCGACAGACTCACCTACATGAGCGACCTGCGGGTGCCGGGTGGGCCCTTCCCGGTGAGCGAAATCACGCTGCGGCCGTTCGACCAGGAGGCGCGGCTCGTTCTCTACGGCTACGGGCTGGTCGGGCCGGACGGTGCTCTGGTGGGCAGCGACCAGCTGACCGACTCTCGCTACGTCGAGCGCGCTCGCGACGGCCATAGTCGCCTCCTAGAGCGCCTGCAGGTGCCGCCAAGGGTCTTTCTGGCGGCGAAGACGCGGGTCGTCGGCCCGGGCGAGGCCCTGGCGCCCATGGCAGACCACCTCAGCGACCCAGCGCAGGAGGTCTACGTGGAGGCCTCGCCAGGTCAGCGGTTCGAGGCGGGCCCCAGCGGCGGCCAGGCGGTCCTAACGGAAGAGACCAGCACCAGGCTGGTTGTGGCGATCGCCCCCGAGCGCCCGACCGTGCTGTTCCTCGCCGAGCCCTTCAACCCCGGCTGGCGAGCCAGCGTGGACGGGCAGCCGGCGCCCATCTACTGGGCCGACCACGTCTTCCGGGCAGTGCCGGTCCGTCCGGGCCAGAAGGAGGTCGTGCTCACCTACGAGCCGCGGAGCGTGCGCTGGGGTTTCGCCATCTCGGGCGCTACCGCGCTGCTGCTGGCGAGCAGCTGGCTCTGGCTGATTTCGGGCAGCCGTACGCGCCCACCTGCTCTATAGGGAGTAGGAGGCGACGAGGTACCAGGCAACCCGCTTCAGGGGAGAGAGACGCAGAAGGGCCCGGTCCAGGGCACGCAGCGGCACCGCCAGCCGCCGCAGGGGCGTGCCCCGCAACGGCAAAGAAAACGGCGCGAGCAGGTAGAAGGGCCGTTCCTGCCCCCCGGCAAACAGACCCCGGATCTCCGCGAAGTCGGACCACGAGAGGTAGTGCGGCCGCGTCTGCCTAAAACTGGACAGCGTGGACCGATAGAGGGCAACGGCCGGGTGATGGCGCAGCGGCTCGACGAAGATGGCGCGCCCGCTCGGCTTGAGCACGCGCACGCATTCGCGCACGGTGCGGCGCCAATCGGTGTGCATCAACACGGCCTCGACGTAGACCAAATCGAAGCTGGCCGACGCCACCGCTAGCTCCTCGCTCTTCATCTGCACGGGCCGCAGGGTCTGGCCAGCCTCGGCCAGACGCTCGCGGACTGCCACCAGGCTCTGACCGGAGATATCCACCGCCCAGACCTCGGCCCCTCTCCCCGCCAGCTCGAGCGTGGCGCTGCCGAGCCCCGGCCCGATCTCGAGCACGCGCAAGCCCGCCAGCGCCCCCAACTGCTTACTGACGTAGGCGTGGAGATCGGACTGAAAGTCACGGTAACTGTGCGTGGCCAGGGCAGCGGGGTCGGCGCCGGCCCAGTATCGATCGTAATAGTCCGCTAGGCCAGCGGTATCTTCGGATTGCGACATCTCGGTGGTCCAATCGCTAAGCGGTCTACTCGAGGTCAATGACGAGTCCCCTACCAATATAACACCCTGAGAACGCCGCCGGCCGGCGGCGCCTAGGGTGTTGGTTAATCGTACGTTTAACGTTACTCTCGGCGCGTTAACAGAACGGCGACGGCCTAGCCGCCCCGCGACTGCTCTCTAGATTCCCCTCTCGACGAAGAGCGGCGCGATCAGCTGATCGACGGGGCAGAAGTCGTCGGTAAGGGTTATGGCCCGGCCGCTGTGCCGGTACTCCTCCAACTGGTCATCCGGCATCACGGCGGTGATCGGTCTGCCGCCCGGCACGGCCCGCGCCTGGAAGTCCGCCACGTCCAGCGGCCGGTCGCTGGCCATCAGAATGTACGTGAAGGCCGGCGCCCAGCGCCAGGCCTCACCCTGGGCCATCAGATAGACGTGGGGAAAGACCTCGCGCAGGGAGTTGACGAAGGCCTTCATGAACTCGCCGCCCTCGTACTTATCGATGACATTGATAACGTACATCCCGCCCGGCTTCAGACGCGCGGCGACCAGCCGGTCGAACTCGACGGTGGTCAGGTGGTAGGGCACGGAGAGGTCGTTGAAGGCGTCGCCGTAGACTACGTCGTACTGCTTGGGGTCCTGCCAGTTCAGCAGGAAGGAGCGCGCGTCCTCGTTGAAGGAGCGGATGCGCGTGTCGTCCGGCAGGCTCAGGTAGTCGTGCGCCGCCTTGGTCACCGCCGGGTCGATCTCCATGACATCCACCGTGGACCGGGGGTACATGGCCTCGACGTACTTGGGGAAGGTGTAGCCGCCCCCGCCGATGAAGAGCGTGTCCAGGTCACTGTGATCGGCAACGTAGTACTGCGTCAGCTCGGCGTAGATGCGCTCGTAGCCGTAGCCCAGCACCTTGGGGTCGTTGAGATCGACGTAGCTGTGCACCAGGTGGTCGAGCACCAGGGCCCGCACCTGCGAGCCGCTGATGGAGGTCTCGCTGGTCCGGATGCAGTAGTAGTTGGACTCCACCTGGCAGGGCGCCAGAAAGTTGCCGTTGCTCCAGCCAAGCCAGACCAGGGCCAGGCCGACGACCGAAAGGTTGACCGCCGCGACCGCTATGCCCTCCCAGAACAGGCAGCCCAACACCACCAGAACCGGCAGGATGACGGCCAGCGGTGCCGCCACTAGCGCCAGATCGGGTGCCCGCTCCGGCGCCAGCCACTGGAAAAGGCCGCTATAGTTGATCCAGAGGGCGGCCCCGTAGAGGAGCAGCGTCCCCGCCAGCGCCGCCCCGCGCCCAAAAGGGCGCCAGACCTCCCCAATGACCACGCCCATTGCCAGCAACACCAGGGCCACGCCCGCGACGACGGCCCGGGTGCCAAACCAGGAGATGAGCCAGAACCCGGTAAGGAAGGTGCCGAAGATGCTGCCCACCGTGGAGACGGCGTAGATGGAGCCCACCGTGTTGCCGGCGCGCTTGAGATCGGCCAGAGCAAGCTTGATCACCACCGGCGAAACCATCCCCAGGATCAGACTGGGCAGGAAGAAGATGACGGTGGTGAAGAAGACGATCTTCGGCATCAGCGGCAAGTCGATGCCGGCCGAGTTGACCACCGCCACCATTGCCAGGATGCCGGCGCTGGCCAGACTGCCGGCCAGGAAGATCAGCCCCAGAACCCCGCGCGAGCCCCGCCGGTCGGCGACGACCCCGCCCAGGTAGTTGCCCAGACTGATGCCGGCCAGTACGACGCCGATGATGCTCGTCCAGGTGTAGAGCGAGACGCCGATGTAGGGCGCCATGATGCGCCCGGCCACCAACTCGATAACCAGCCCGCAGGTGCTGGCGACAAAGACGATGAGATAGGCGAGCCAGATTCTACCGTTGGCAAACAACCCCAGCCCCTCCTGAAACGGCGACTTGGCGCAGACGTTAGCACTCTGGCGGCCGGCTTGTCAACGGCTAGAGGACGGCGCCATGCCGCCGCTTTGCGGTGCCCCGTCAGCGCAGCGTATGGAGTGCGGCGGCAAGCCGCCGCGCGCAGGCAAGCCTGCGCACTCCAAAGCCCCGCTCCTCCAACCGTGGCTCAGCTTGACGCTCCACCCGTCCCATGCTAGTATCGGCTCACGCTTGGCGCTTGCGCGCGTGCCAGGCACATCGCTGTGCCACCGCATTCAGGGCCGGTGACTGGGGACCGGCCGTGTTAACTGACGCACCGCATCTCACAGTTGGAGGAGGAAGCGAGAATGAGTACCGAGCGCAAGAGATCGCTGACCAGACGTCAGCTACTCAAGGCCAGCGGCGCCCTGGCGGGCGTGGCCTTGCTGCAGGCCTGTTCGTCGGCGGCACCGACGGCGCCCGCGGCCACGCAGGCGCCCGCCGCCAAGGCGACCGAGGCACCCAAGCCCGCCGCCACGACGGCCCCGGCGGCTACCAGCGCCCCCGCCGCCACGGCCGTCCCAGCCGCCACGAAAGCGGCCGCCACACCCAAGAAGGGTGGCACGCTCACCGTCGCCCGCTCCGCCTCGATGACGCACTTCAGCGGGGTCTGGTTCACCCGAGCCAACTACCTGTTCATCCGGGCCCTGTACAACACGCTCATCCGGCTCGACGACAAATTCGAACCGCGGCCGGAGCTGGCGGAGTCGTGGCAGTTCTCGCCGGACGGCACAACGCTGACGCTGAAGCTGCGCCAGGGCGTGAAGTTCCATAGCGGCGAGGAGTTCACCTCGGAAAACGTGAAGGTCTCTCTGGACTTCGGCGTGAGTGAGAGCCCGACGCAGGGCTCGCAGCTGCGCCAGCTGTACCGGACGATCAAACAGGTCAAGATGCCGGACAAGTATACCGTGCAGCTCTCGTCCGACAAGCCCAACCCCATGATCTGGGACATCCTGGACACGCTGGCGATGTTCGACAAAACCAGGGTCGAGCAGCTGAGCAAGACGGACGCCGGCAGCGGGCCATTTATGGTCACGAGCTACACGCCGAACGCCGAAGTTGTCATGAAGCGCTTCCCCGATTACTGGGACAAGACCAAGCCCTACGTCGACACGTACGTGATCAAGCAGATCCCCGACCTGCCGTCGCTGGTCATCAACCTGGAGAGCAAGGCCCTGGACGCCATCGAGGGCGCGACCTTCATCGACGTCGCGCGACTGCAGAAGCAGACGGGCTACGTGTTCTACAAACCGTTCGCGCCGCCGGTGATGTACCATATCTGCTTCAACCCCGAACGCAAGCCCTTCGACAGCAAGATGGTGCGCCAGGCCATGAGCCACGCCATCGACCGCGAGCGCTTCTGCAGGACCTCCCTCCAGGGCACGTCCCAGCCCACCTGGCTCATGTTCCCCAAGAACTCCTGGGCCGGTAACCCCGACCTAGACGGCAAATACCCGTTCAACCTTGACAAGGCGAAGCAGCTTCTATCGCAAGCGGGCTTCGCCAACGGCTTCGAGTGCGGCATCCTCTGCTCCAAGCAGATGCAGTCGGCGATGCTTGACATGGCGCAGATCTTCCAGGCCGACCTGGCCAAGATCGGCGTCAAGGCCAAGGTAACCGACGTGGAATCGACCGCCTACAACAATCAGTGGCGAGTGAGCGACTGGGACGTCGTGGTGCACACCTACGGGCGCTACAACCGCGACCCAGGCACCATGCTCCAGGGCGCCGTCGCCTGGTATACGAAGAGTGAGGCCGGCCCGCCGAACTTCGAGTCCGCTGACTTCGTCAAGTGGCGCAACGAGGCGGCGTCGACGCTCGACAGGAAAGTGCGCAAGGAACTGTACCGCAAGATCGAGATGCTGCACCTGGACGAGACCTGGTCGGCCCAGGTGGCCGGCGAGGATGCCATTGTTTCCGCTCAGAATTATGTCAAAGATTGGGTGATGACCCCCGAGTCGTGCCCGTTCCTGGACAACGTCTGGCTCGACAAGTAGACGGGCCAGCGTCCGCGGTGTATCCTAGAAGGGGCTGGCGTTTGCCGGCCCCTGTTGTGTTGGGGCGGTGCGTAATTCGTAGGGACGAGGCATGCCTCGTCCGCCGGGCCCCGCGGGGCCCAGAATCCTCTCCCTTTGGGAGAGGGTACAGCACCTGCGGCCGCCCGCTTCCCAACTGGTGGCCGCGGGCGTCCCTGCCAGCGGCGGCGGTCACGTTTCCCCGGCGCCGGCAGACCTAGGTCCCACAGGGACCTCGGTCCCTGGTGGGAGACGCCCGCGCCTACCAGATGCGCAAGAAATGGTGCAGTACTCGCGAGGTGACCACATGACCGAAGCAACAACCGTCGGCTTTATCGGCCTGGGCCTGATGGGCCGGCCGATGGCCCGCAATCTCCTCAAGGCAGGTTTCCACCTAATCGTCTACAACCGCAGCCGGCCGCCGGTGGAGGAGCTGGCGGCCGTCGGCGCCCGGGCCGCCGCCAGCCCGGAC
>JAMCYS010000123.1 GCA_023473795.1 Chloroflexota bacterium
GACGCTAGCGGGGTCGTCCCACCCGTTCCCATCCCGAACACGGCAGTGAAAGGCCCCAGCACCTACGATACTCGAGGGGCAACCCTCCGGGAAAATAGGCCGCCGCCAGGAAGGCTTTCTTCTTGCCTGCTAACAGTATATAGATATAGTGAAAAGCGCTGGCCCCTGCCGCTCCCGGCGGGGCCAGCGCTTTGTTGTGCCTGCTGCCGGGGGCTAGAGGTGGATTATCTCCCCCTCGACCGCCGGGCCGACGCGCAAGAGGCCGAAGGATGGCCGGGGTTCCCGCCGCCGGTCGGTGGGCGAGCCCGGATTGAAGACGAGCACTCCTCCCACCATCCGACAATACGGGTTGTGACTGTGGCCGAAGACTATCGCGTCCAGTTGCTCCCCGGCGAAGGCCCGCTGCGCCCTCAGCGGTGTCGAGCCGGCCTGGCCGTGGCCGTGTACGAGGCCGATGCGCTTGCCGTCCGCGTGCAGTATGCGTTTGGCCGGCAGCGCTAGGAGGACGCCCACGCCGTCCACGTTGCCGTAGACCGCTTCGACCGGCGCCACCTGGGCCAGCTGGTCGAGGACGAACAGCTCGGTGAGGTCGCCGGCGTGCAGAATGAGATCGGCCCCCCGTAGCCCGCTCAGCAGCGCTTCGGGCAACTGCCGGCCGAAGCGGGGCAGATGGGTGTCGGACACGACCCCGATCAGCACTGCTAGGCCAGGCCGAACAGGCGGGAGGCGTTGCCACCCAGGACCTGGCGCTTCTCGTCCTGGCTCAAGCCGAACAATTGCTGGGCGAGGGCCAGCTTCGCCAGGTTCACTTCGACGCTCAGCAGCGGCATATCGGAGCCGAAGAGAACGCGTTCTGCCCCTAGCCGCCGCACCGGATGCACGAACACGGCCTGGGGAGCGTCCGGAGTCTGGGAGGTGTCCAGGTGCAGGTTGCGATAGGGTCTGGCGAGGTCCACGACCTTGGCGAGCATCTCGAAGTCCAGGCCCATGTGCAGCATCACCACGTTCACCTGGGGATAGCGGGCCGCCAATCTGGCCACCTGGTACGGAGTGCAGCACTTGCTGTTGAAGTCGGAGTGCACGAAGAGGGGAGCCCCGGCGTCGGCGCAGCGCCGGGCAATTGGCTCGAGCAGATCGCTGTCTACGTCGTAGTAGCCATGCAGCACCGGCTGCAACTTCACAGCCTTGAGCCCGGCCTCGAGGCAGCGCCTGACCTCCTGCTGGGCGAAGGGGCCGTGCTTCGGATTGACGATGCAGACGCCGGTGAGGCGGTCTGGTTGCTGCCAGGTTGCCTGCACGACGACGTTGTTCGCCCGCTTGAAGTCCTCCTGCTCGACGAGCGGCGAGGCGAGATGGCAGACTAGAGCCCGGTCCACGCCGCAATTGTCCATTCGCTCGACCAAGTCGTCGGCGGTGAAGCGGCGCATCCCGAAGCGCTCGCCGCGAAACTCGCCGATATGGCAATGCGCGTCGACCGCGAGCATACCGTCGATCATCTTTCTCCTCCCGTGCCTCCCGCGGCTAGGGCTGGGGCCTGCCTAGCCAGCCCTGTAGATATCGGGATTGAGTACGTTAGCCGGACGCTGGCCGTGAAGGGCTGCCAGCACGCCTTCGACGACGGCGCGGGCCATCTTCTGCATCGCTTCGGCCGTCTGCCCGCCGACGTGGGGCGAGAGAATGACGTTGTCCAGGCCGAAGAGGGGATGTTCGGCTGGCGTCGGCTCCTGGGCGAAGACGTCGATGCCCGCCCCCGCGATTACGCCCTCGCGCAGGGCTTCCGCCAGTGCCTCCTCTTCCACCACGGCCCCGCGCGCCGTGTTGACAAGGTACGCCGTGCGCTTCATCTTGGCCAGCTGCGCTCGGCCGATTATGCCGCGCGTCTCCGGCGTGAGTGGCACGTGAATGGAAATGAAATCGGCCCGAGCCAGCAGCTCGTCCAGGCTGGAGACGAGCTGAATTTCGGTTCCCGGCACGGACGGCGCCTGCTTCACGTAGGGATCGTAAGCGACGACCCGCATGGCGAAGGCGGCGGCGCATTTCTGGGCCAGCAGCGAGCCGATGCGTCCCAGGCCAATCAGCCCGAGCGTCTTGCCCTGCATTTCCACCGCCAGGTAGTTGGCTCGCCCCCGAACGTAATTATTGCCTTCGACTACTTGCTGAGCCGGTCGCAGCCGGCGGGCCAGGGAGAGCATCATCGCCAGCGCCATCTCCACCACCGCCTCGGCGTTGGTGCCTGGCGTACTGAAAACGGGTATGCCCCGTTCGCTGGCGGCGGGGATGTCTATGTTGTCGACGCCAACGCCGTGCTTGCCGATGACCTTCAAATTCGGCGCAGCGTAGATGAGTTCGCGCGGGCAGGGGCCGGCCCGCACGATGAAGGCGTCGGCACGCGGCGCCAATGACAGCAGCACCGGCAGCTTGGGTTCGGGGGCAACGATGGCCTCTGCCGCGGGCGCCAACAATTCGAAACCGACTCGGTCAATGGGCTCGGTAAGTAGGACTCGGAAAGTCAAGGGGGGCCTCCACAGCGGTGCGGGCGCCGAGCGCCCGCACCTGTCTAGTGGCGGCAGGCTATCACGCGGCCGTTCGCACTGTCAAGCGCGATCGCCTGGCGAGAGTGAAGGCCCAGCCGACGGCCAACAGTGAGATGACGCCGACGTAGACCTCGCTGCCAATCGCATCGACAGCCCGTACCTGCAGCAGGATGGCGGCGTAGTTGGCTACGGAGTGCAGCGCGGCGGCCAGGATGTAGTACAGGCCCGCCCGACCGCGCAGCACTCCGTAGCCAAGTAGGGTACCGCTGGCAGTGTGGAAGGCGACGGCGGAGAACCGTTCGACGAAGCCGATGAAGGCCAGCGGCCCCAGCAGCTGGGCAGTGTCGGGCGTCCAGCCGCTGGCAAAAATCAGCCCGAAGGTCCAAGCTGCCTCGAAGGCGCCGAAACTGGCGCCTACGGCGGCGCCCACCAGGACGAGTCTGCCGCCGCGTACGCGCAGGATCAGGAAGAGGAGCAGGATGACCAACAGCTTGGCTGCTGCCTGGACCAGGCCGCTTTCCAGTATCTGGGGTATGCCGGCCAGTAGAAGGTTGGCCTGCAAAGATGCCTGACCGAACGCCTGCACGAGCGCAGCGCCCGTAACATATTGCAGCGGCACCTGAACCCAGGCGATGCTGGGGGAAAAGACCGCGGCGCCAAGGAGCAGTGCCGGCCAGACCACCAGGCGGCGCCACCAGCTGGACCAGGTTACCAAAGTCAGCCAGAAGATCCCCAGCAGCAGGGCCAAACTCCAAGCGACAGGGTAAGGTGCGGGCAGGAAGTACTCGATACCTGGCGCGTTCATCGTTTCTCTCCGCGCGCTACTTGCTCTAGTTTAGGAGAAAGACCATCTGGCTGTCGATGACCCGGTGGCCCGAGACCGGCTTGAGGTCATCTGCCCGGACGACGATGCTGAGGTCATCCTTGTAGGCGCCGATCTGGCTCAGCTGGTGAATGGCAAAGCCGTTGGCGTCTTTACTTATGCTTATCTCGTGAGTGCCCAGCTCCTTGCCTTTCGGATCCTGGATCGTGTAGCTGGCAGTATCGCCGTTGCCCCAGACCGGCTTAGCCTCGATCTTGGCCGCCGCCGGTTGGGCAGCAGGGGTGCAGCCCGCCAGTAAGGCGAGGCCGGCCAAGAACCCCAACACGGTACCCTTCATCCCGGTATCCTCCTATGGCGACTCCGACCGATGCCTGCGCCGGCACCTGCGGCATTTTAGCGGTCTGCCAGACGAGCTGTCAAACCACGGCGGAGTCCCTACGTCGCATACTAGCCATGCTCGGTAACCATTCGCGGCGCCATTCACAGCCACGCCGGCACGGGCAGCTACATTACCGTGAGCGTTCTAGAGAGGGGGTTCTAGGCGATGGCCGCTCGCAAAGTGCGACTACCGGAGAGTGAAGAAGGGGCGGTTCTCTACAACCTCGAGCCGATCATCCTCAAGGACCACTGGGAAGTGGACTACTCCCCCATCTATGCCCAGGATTCTCCGTTTTTCGCCGGACTAGCTAAGGGCAAGCTGCGCGGCAGTCGCTGCGCCAAGTGCAAGTACACGTATGCCACGCCCCGGGGCCACTGCATGCAATGTGGCGGGCCGACGGAGTGGGTTGAACTGCCCCTGCAGGGGCGCATCCACACCTACACCACCTGCTACTATGGGAGCGAGTCCTTCCTCAAGGAAACGCCTTACACCCTGATCCTGGTGGAATTCGACGGCGTGGACACGCTGTTCATGAGTCGTTTGGCAGGGTTGGCACCAGAAGACGTGCGCGTTGGCCTGCCCGTGAGGGCGCAATTCGTTCGCCAGTCCCGCTTCCGGCCGACAGACGTCTACTTCGTGCCGGAGTCCTAGCCCGACACCTCGCATGCGCATGGCAGCTGGCTCTCGGGCCGGCTGCTACTTCCTAGCACCCGGCAGACTCGCCCTCTCGGCATAGCGCTTAATCCTCCCCTCAGCCACACTGCCTCCTTGACATACCCCGGAGGGGTATGCTATTATCATCACGGCGCCAGCTGAGGCGCCGAGCGCGAGCTCAGTCGCAGGTGAGGGACGGCAAGTTGGGTGAGGCGGTGCTGGGTTTCCTCAAGGAAAACGCGGTCTTTCTGCTGATCATCGCCGCTCTCGCCGGTGGTTACCTCCTTCTGCGACAGGGGCCCAGCAGTGTGGCCTCGGCCGGCGACTTCGACGCCGTGCTAGCTTCTGGAAAGCCGGTGCTGCTGGAGTTCTACGCCGATACTTGAAGCGCCTGCCTGATTTCGAGGCCCGCCGTTGACGGGTTGGAGAAGGACCTCGCGGGACGTGCCTATGTCGTTCGGCTGAACGTGAACGACGAGGTGGGACGGGTGGTGGCAGGGCGGTACGGTCTTTCCGCGGTTCCCACTTTCCTGGTTTTCGACGGAACTGCCGAGCCGAGCCAACGGTTCGTCGGCTACCCCGACACGAACAAGTTGGAACAGGCCCTGCTAGGTTCATAATCAGATTTGGCCTTGAGGAGGTAGTAATGCCGCTCTACGAGTACAGGTGCTCACACTGCGGCGCCAGTTTCGAGAAGTTGGTCCGGTTTGCCGATGCCGACGGGCAGATCGTCTGTCCTGCGTGCGGCAGCAGCGAAACCAAGAAGCAGATATCGATGTTTGGCTGGAGCGGCGGAGCCTCTGGAGCCAGCACGGGTGGTTGCGTTCCGGCCCCATCGGGTGGTGGCTGAGGCATCTAGACGCGGAGCCGTCGGCTCCGCTGGCTTTGTCCGCGGAAGCAATCAGGAGCAGTGCGCATGGAAGAGCAAGGAAAAGAGCAGGAAGTGACGCAGGTTGCCGTCATTACGGATAGCCGGTTTGATGGTTGCCAGAGCGGTGGTTGAGGGCCAAGTTGGTCTCAGGCTGAGATCACGGAGATTGTGGCCCGCTACTTAACGCAGAAGTACGACGGATCGGTGAACACGTCATTCTACGATCTGGCCAACCCCAACACGCGCAGCGCGCATCCAGACCTGGCCAAGGAAGTGGACGCCAACCGCTGGAATCTGCCGTTGGTCGCCATTGACGATAAGATCCTTTTCAGCGGTTACGTAGACCATCGAGCGATAGTCAAATACATCGAGGCCAAGCGAGTACAGAGCAGCTAGCTCGTTCTTGCCGTCGCCGGGAGGTCGGTTGTTGGACTACCTGGGGCTGGTCGTCTTCCTCGGGTTCGTGGTACTATTGCTATACAACGCCTCTCGCGGTGGCGGCGGGGGCGGTGGCTGAGGGACCTACCAATAGCCCCGTGAGGGCTGGAGAAAAAGCGTCGCCAAGATGATCAGCCGGCGGGCGCCAATCTGAGCGTGACCCGTCAAGTGTGGCGGGGCGAAGGTGCCCCGGAAGGAGTTGGTGCGTGGCGTTACTGTCTCAAGAGGACCAGAACTTCCTCCGCGATCACTTTGCCAAGTCGCTGCAAGCTGACGTGACATTAGTTTTTTTTACCCAGCATGAGTCCAAATTGACGGTGCCGGCGCAGCAGTGCCGTTACTGCAAAGAGACCGGCGAACTGCTGCAGGAAGTAGCGGGGCTCAACGACCATATCAAAGTCGAGAGTTTCGACTTCGTAAAGGACGCCGACAAGGTGCAGGAATACGGAGTCGACAAGATCCCGGCTGTAGTCATTCTGGGACCACAGAGCAAGGGAGTGAAGTTCTACGGCATCCCCTCCGGGTACGAGTTCTCGACCCTGATCGAGGACATTGTCGAAGCCGGCACTGGGGATTCGCATCTTGGCGCGCCGACCAAGGAAGAGCTAAAGAAGGTTGCCGAGGACACCCACATCCAGGTGTTCGTCACCCCCACCTGACCGTACTGCCCACAGGCGGCCAGGTTGGCCCACCAGATGGCGACCGAGAACCCGCATATCCGCGCGGACGTCATAGAAGCCAGCGAGTTTCCTCACCTCGTGCAGAAATACCGCATCATGGGCGTGCCCAAGACAGTGGTCAACGAGAGCGTTCAATTCGAGGGCGCCGTGCCGGAGAATCGCTTCCTGATGGAAGTGATGAAGGCACAGAAGAAGAAGCAATAGTCCTACTCTAGGTGTACGGGAGCGAGGGGCGGCCCACGATTTGGGCCGCCCCCGTTTGTGTTGTCTGAGCGGTGGGGAGCGGCTGGGCCCTCGGCTGTAAGTCTTGACAGTGCTGGCCGTAGCGCCTAGACTACCGAGCCGATGGCGCGACGCCAACACGGCCGTTGGAGGACAGCTAGCGATGGATCCACTTTGGGCCAACAGGGAGATGGCATGAGGGCCCAGGCAAGAACGACCTACGCCTGGACGGCGGCTGTGCTGGGCCTCGTGATGGGGCTCGCGCTGGTAGGGCTCAGCCTGGCCAGCGTGGCCGCGGCGCCGGCGTCTGCTGTGACCGTCAAGTCGCAGCAGGGTACCTCGGCGGGCGACCCCAACGCCAAGGTGCAGATCGTGCTCTATTTCGACCCGGAGTGCGTGCACTGCATGCGTTTGTATTACGACGTCGAGGGCCAGCTGATCAAGCGGTACGTCAATACCGGCCAGGCCCGGCTGGAAATTAGGCCTCTCACGTTCTTGGGGCCGCCGTCGGTGAAGGCGGTGCAGGCGCTCTTGGCCGCCGCCGACCAGGGGCGATACTGGGAGTACCAGGCAGCGTTGTGGGATGCCTACCAGCAGGCGGGACCGGTGGCCTACACGGACGCGAGCCTGAAGGCGTTGGCGGTCCGCGTGGGCCTCAACTCATCGCAATTCAACGCCAGCTACGGCGGCGGCGCCACGACCGCCGAGATCAAAGCAATAGCCGACAAGGCCAAGTCTCAGGGCGTGGACTCGGTTCCCCACATGTTCATCAACTCACAAGAAGTCGTGGGCGAGGCGCCCCTACAGGACTTCACTCGCATCATCGACGCGGAGTTGGTCAGATGAGCGTACCCCGGGAAAGGAAGAAGGAGCGCCTGCAGCGGCTACAGGCGCAGCGCCTTCAGCCGGCCGTCCGGGCCGTCGGCAACGGCCTGGTGCCAGTCATGCTGGCGCTGGCGGCGGTCGGCATTGTCGTCTCCGGCTATCTGGCCGTGACCTACTTCAACGATGCCCAGGTGGCCTGCTACGGCCTTGGCCAGTGCGAGCAGGTCCAAGCCAGCGCCTACGCACGCGTCTTCGGCGTGCCGATTGCCTACTTCGGCCTCCTCTCCTACGCCGCCATCGCCGTGTTGCTGGAAGGCAGGTTGCGGCTGTCTGGCGACCGCGCCTATCTGGCGCTGCTCGGTGCGCTGAGCCTGGCGGTGGCCGGGATGGTGTTCTCGGCGTACCTGACCTACGTCGAGTTCTTCGTCATCGATGCTCTCTGTCCCTGGTGCTTGACCTCGGCGGTGGTCGCCGTTGTCCTGGCCGCAGTCGCCGCCGTGCAGGTGCGGCGCGAGACGGGGGTCCGCTAGGTGAAGCAGCACCTGAGGTGAGCCTCAGTTGCACTCTCCCGCCCGTTAGGTCGCCGCGCCCGCCTGCTGGAGTCAGCCGATTTCGCGTAAAGCAGAGGCCCGCTCATTCGAGCGGGCCTCTGGAAGTCTAGGGGCTGTCAGACTGAACTAGCGGAGAACCTGCGCGGCCGCCACCGCCGTGTCCATGATCGGACCGATGCCGACACCCACCACTACCACGCCGATGGCAGTGACCGCCAGGGCGACGGCCAGGCTGGGTGGCACGTTGACCGGCGACGTGTCGCGTGCCGGATTGAGGTACATTACCTTGACGACCCGCAAATAGTAGAACACCGACACGGCACTGTTAAGCAGGGCGACGACGGCTAGCCAGATCAGGCCGCGATTCACAGCTTCGGCGAAAACGTAGAACTTGCCGAAGAAACCGGCCAGAGGCGGAATGCCGATCAGAGAGAACAAGCAGAAGCCGAAGCCCAGCGCCAGCAGGGGCGAGCGGCTGGCGAGACCTGAGTAGTCGTCGATCTCGTCGCTGCCCGTGGCGTTGGAGAAGGCGATGATCGCGGCGAAGGCGCCCAGGTTGGTCACGGTGTAGGCCGCGAGGAACAGCAGTATGCTCGGCGCCCCGCCGGCCGCCAGCGCTGCCATACCGACGAGCAGGTATCCCGCCATGGCGATGCTAGAGTAGCCCATCAGCCGCTTGATGTTGTGCTGCGGGATGGCAGCGAGATTGCCGACGGTCATCGTCACGACCGCGAGGGCCGTGAAGATCGCCTGCCAGTCGGACTGCAGCGGACCCAGGGCCGATGTGGTCAGGCGGAGCAGCACGGCGAAGCCAGAGGCTTTGCTGGCCACCGACAGGAACGCCGTGACCGGAGTGGGCGCGCCCTGGTATACGTCAGGCGCCCACATCTGGAACGGCACGGCCGCCACTTTGAAGCCCAGACCGCAAATGACGAGGGTCATCGCCAGCAGCGTTACGGGTTGGCCGGCCTGGCCGGCGATCTGCTGGCCGATGGCGGCGAGGTTCGTGGAGCCGGTCAGGCCGTAGAGAAGGGCCATACCGTAGAGCAGTACCGCCGAGGCGAGCGCCCCTAGCAGAAGATACTTGAGCGCCGCTTCGCCCGAGGCTGGATCGTGCTTGCGGAAGCCAGCCAGCACGTACAGCGAAATGCTGGCGGTCTCAAGGGCGACATAGATAGCGATCAGATCGCCAGAGCTGGCCATAAACATCATGCCGAAAGTGGCGAAGAGCAACACACCGTAGAACTCGCCCCGCCAGTGGAGGAACTGCTCGCCATACTGCAGAGCGGCCAGGACGACCAGCGCTGCCGCGCCCAGGAACAGCAGATTGAAGAAGACGGCGAAGTTGTCGACGATCAACGCGCCGGAGAACGACGTGGTGTTGAGCCCGAACTGGCCGGCGACCAGGGCCGCCACCCCCGCCAGTCCGGCGATGGTGACGTAGCCGATGCCTCGTTTATTGCTCCAAACGAGATCGAGCGCAAAGACGAACAGGGCCAGAACGACCAGGGCAATCTCGGGGTTAAGCAGGGCTAGGTTCATTTCTACACGTCCTCCTTAGGCTCCGAGCCTGGCCACGACCGGGAGTACTCCGGAATTGATGATGTTGACGACAACCGATGGGTTGATGCCGACGAAGAGGACGACGCCCATCAAAGTCACTAACGGCACCAGCTCATACCACCGCTTGGCATCGCCCACGTGCGCCAACCCCTGCGCCGGATTCGCGGGGCCGAAGAAGACCCTCTCGATCATCCACAAGATGTAGCCCGCGGTCACGACTATACCGGCAGCGCCCAAGATCGTGTACCACGCCCAGGGGCCAAACGCACCGACGAACACTGTGTACTCGGCCACGAAACCGGCCATGCCCGGCAGGCCGAGCGCGGCGAGGCCGGCCATCACCCAGAGGGCTGCTAGGGTTGGCATCCGCGGCGCCAGACCGCTCATCTTGGCGATCTCTCTTGTGTGAGTCTTCTCGTAAACGGCACCGACGAGGAAGAAGAGCAGGCCGGTGATGGCGCCGTGAGTGAACATCTGCAAGACCGCGCCGTTGACTGCCACCTGATTGAGCGCGGCCAGCCCCAGCAGAACGTAGCCCATGTGGCTGATGCTGGAATAGGCTACCAACTTCTTCAGGTCCTTCTGGACCATCGAAAGACCGGCGCCGTAGAGTATGTTGATGACGGCTATGGCGGCCAGCCAGGGGGCGTATTCCCGCGCCGCGTCCGGTAGGATATTGAAGCAGACGCGGATCATGCCGTAGCCGCCCATTTTCAAGAGAACGCCGGCTAGAAGCACGCTGACGGCGGTCGGTGCCTCCACGTGGGCGTCGGGCAGCCAGGTGTGGAAGGGGAACATCGGCAGCTTGATGGCGAAGGCCAGGAATATCAGGGCGAAGACGATCATCTGGAAGTTGAGCGCCCAGCTCGCCGCCGCCAGCTGCGTCATATCGAAGGTGCGCGGATTGGACGTGAAGTACAGGGCCAGGATGCCGACCAGCATGAAAGCGCTGCCCGCGAGCGTGTAAAGAACGAACTTGATCGCCGCGTACTCACGACGCGGGCCGCCCCAGATGCCGATCAGCAGGTACATCGGCACCAGCTCCACTTCCCAGAAGAGGAAGAAGAGCAACAGATCCAGCGAAGTGAAGACGCCCAGAATGCCGGTCTCCAGCACCAGGAGCAGGATGTTGTACTCCTTGGCGCGATTGTCGATGTGCCAGGAGCCCACTACCGCGAGGAACGTTAGTAAGGTGGTCAGAATGACCAGCGGTAGGCTAAGGCCGTCGACGCCGACGAAGTACTGGATGTTGAAACGGGCAATCCAGGGCACTTTCTCCACGAACTGCGGGCTGCTCGAGGAGAGGTTGAACTGCGCGAATACTGCCAGGGAGACCGTCAGGGCGGCGAAGCTGAAGCCCGCAGTCACCCAGCGAATAATCCCCCGGTTCTCCTGTGGCAGAAAGGCCACGGCGACAGCGCCGACCAGGGGGATGAAGATGATGGCTGAAAGATACGGGAAGATCAACTCACATCCCTCCTTACCGCAAGAACACGGTGAAGACGACGACTATCACCACGCCGCCGAAGAAAGCCAGACCGTAGTTCTGCACGCGACCCGTTTGGAACTCGCGCAGCGCCGAGCCGGTGGCAGCAAGCGTGCGGCCCACGCCGTTCACAACGCCGTCTACGATGTGCAGGTCGAACCACTGGAAGGCATCGCTGCCGCCGATGACAACTCGGCGAATTAACCAGAGGTACAGGTCATCCAGGTAGTACTTGTTGACCAGCCAGCGATGCACCCCGCTGAACTGTCGCTGCACCGCCGGCGCGGAGATCCACTTCTTGGAGTAGGTCGCCCAGGCCAGGAACAGGCCGCCGAGAGTGACTATAGTCGAGCCGCCCGCAACGAGCGGGTTGAGGCTCTCGGGGTGGAACTCGGCCCCCTCCAGGAAGTGGCCGTACCATTGTCCTGTGAGGTCCGAGCCCAGAAGGCCGCTGAGCAGCGCCGGAATGGCCAGCGCGATCAGCGGGACTGTCATCACCCAGGGGGACTCGTGCACGCTACCGTGTCCCTCGTGACTGCCGTGACCGCCGCCGTGGGCCCCAGCCGGAGCGGGGGTACGGAACTCGCCTGTAAAGGTGCGCAGCCACATGCGGGCGATGTAGAAGGCGGTCATTCCGGCCACCAGCACGCCCACCAGTCCCAGGAAGACCAGCAATGGGTTGTCCGTGCGTTGGAGGGCGCCAGCCAGGATTTCGTCCTTGCTCCAGAAACCGCTGAAGGGGAAGATGCCGGCCAGCGACAGAGAACCAACCAGCAGCGTCCCTGCTGTGATCTTCATCTTGCTGCCGAGACCGCTGAACTCGTCCATATCCTGCGCCCCAGTGGCGTGAATGACGCTACCGGCGCCCAGGAAGAGCAGGGCCTTAAAGAAGGCGTGGTTGGCCAGGTGGGTCACACCCCCCAGGTAACTGCCCACGCCGAGCGCCAGCATCATATAGCCCAGTTGGCTGATGGTGGAGTAGGCCATCACGCGTTTGATGTCGGTCATCACCAGGCCCATGCTGGCGGCAAGGAAGGCCGTGATGGCGCCGATGACCGCGACGACCAGCATCGCCGTGGGTGAAGCGCTGAAGATCTCAAAAACCCGTGCCACGAGGTACACGCCGGCTGCCACCATCGTGGCGGCGTGGATCAAGGCGCTGACGGGCGTGGGGCCCTCCATCGCGTCCGGTAGCCAGACGTGCAGCGGAAACTGCGCCGACTTGCCGACGGCGCCGCAGAAGACCAGCACGGCCGCAGTGGTGATCAAACCCTCCGGCAGGGTGTGGCCGGCAATGACCTGGGCGATGCCACCGAAGGAGAAGGTGCCGGTGTTCCAATACAGCAAGAGAATGCCGATCAACAGGCCAAGGTCGCCGAGGCGGGTCGTTATGAAAGCCTTCTTCGCCGCGGCGGCCGCCTCTGGTTTGCGATACCAGAACCCGATGAGCAGATACGAGCACAGGCCCACCAGCTCCCAGAAAATGTACAGTTGCAGGAAGTTCGGCGCCAGCACCAGGCCGAGCATCGAAGTGGTGAAGAGCGCCATGAAGGCGAAGTAGCGGCTGTAACCAGGGTCGCCGTGCATGTATCCCTGGCTGTAGATCTGCACGACGAGGCTGACGCCTGTGACCACGATCAGCATGATCGCGGTGAGTGGATCGATCAACAGGCCAAGCTCGAAGTGTGTCTCACCCAGAACATACCAGGGGAACGACAGGTGCACGCTGCCTCCGGCCGTTACTGCCGCCAGCACACCAACCGAAACCAGGAAAGCGCCGCCGACCCCGGCGATGGTGAGGTAACCGCTGAGCCGCTTATGGCCCAAAGTGAAGGCGACGATGCCGAGAAAGGCCGCGAACGGTAGGGCCAGAATGAGCCAGGCGTTTGCCAAGAAGATGTTTTCCATGCCTTACCCTATTCCCCCTACCACTTGAGAAGGTCGACTTCTTCGACGTTGACCGTGCGCCGCTGGCGGTAGACGACGAGGACGATGGCCAACCCCACGGCAGCTTCGGCGGCCGCGGCGGTGATCACGAAGACCGCGAACACCTGGCCCAACAACTGGTCGGGGGCCAGGAAGCGAGCGAAGCCGACCAGAGTAATATTGACCGAGTTGAGCATCAGTTCTATGCCCATCAGCACCGCAACCGCGTGGCCTTTGGCGAGGGCGCCGTACAGGCCAACGCAGAACAGAATGGCGCCCAGCACGAGGAAATGGTTTAGCGTCAGAGTCAGCACCTCAATCCTCCCGGGCCAGAATGATGGCGCCCACCATTGCCGCCAGCAGCAGCACCGAGGCGATCTCGAACGGCAGGGCGTAGGTTGTGAACAGCTGCTTGGCGAGCACGTCCACCGAAGACTGCGCCGCGACCGGGGCCGTTTGGGGCCAAACGGCAGTACCCAAGGCCAGTACTAGCAGCACCACGAGGACCAGAACGGCGAACAAAGCCAGTCCGCTCTGTCTGTTCGCCGCATTGCTGCGGGGCGAACCTGGTGACCGGGTGAGCATAATCGCGAACAGCAGCATGGTGGTCACTGCGCCAGCATAGATAAGAACTTGCATTACGGCGACGAAGTCGGCGTTGAGCAGGATGTAGACGCCGGCAACGCCGAGGAAGGTGAGGACCAGACACAGCGCCGCCCGGTAGATGTTGCGCAGGCTGACCACTCCTATGGCTGCCACGATCGTCACCGCGGCGATGCCATAGAAAACGAGCGTGACCAAAGGATCGCTCATACGCCTTTGTATCCCTCCAGATGAACTTGGCCGGGGGCTGCAAGCGGAGCGGCGAAGCAGCGGGCTGCCGCCGCACCGGGTGATCCCCGTCGGGACTGGGGCCACTTCCTCCGAGCCCGGGTTCTGGCCACAAGAGCAGCTCGCGGCTGAGCCGCGAGCTAGCGGGGGCATTATACCGGAGCCCAACACAGAAGTCACCATCGGCCTGGCAGTCCGTCCGGCCGGGCTAAGCAAATCCGGCAGATTATAGCACGGCACACGGCCTACGTGAACCAGGTTGCGGGTGGTCTAGCGGGCTAGTCTGCCGAGCAGCATAGCGCACCTGGGGCTGGCCTGCCGCAGGGCAGTTGACTAGGTTCCGCGCCGGCCATAGAATGCAGCGACGACGCGACCTGACCTCTCCGCAAGTGGATAGGGCAGGCGTGGCAAAGGCAGGATTATTGGCGAAACTGATAAAGACCTGGCGGGTCCACGAGCCGGCTCCTCCGGACTTGCTGGCGGCAGCGCGGACCGAAGGCATTCACCCGCTGGTGGCGCAGCTGCTGTTCAACCGCGGCCTCGCCGACGTGTCGGCGATGCGGGCCTTCCTTAGGCCTGAATCTGACCCGGGCGCCTCCTACCTCCTGCGTGACCTCGGCAAGGCCGTGGCCTTGCTGCGCTCGGCCCTCCAACGTCAGAGCATCATCGCGGTCTACGGCGACTACGACGCGGACGGTCTGACGGCGGCGGCGCTGTTGCGGGAGGCCTTACTGGGGGTCGGTGGGCAAGTGGATATTCACATTCCTCAACGCAACGCCGAGGGTTACGGTCTCAACAAGCCTGCCTTGCGCCAACTGCGGGAGCGGGGAGCAGACCTCATACTGACCGCCGATTGCGGTATCGCCAGCCGGGAGGAGGTGGAATACGCTCGGCAGCTGGGCCTCGCCGTCATCGTGACCGACCACCACGAGTTGCACGGCGCTCTGCCTAGCGCCGACGCCATTGTCAACCCCAAGCGGCCGGACAGCGGCTACCCTTATCGCGAATTGGCGGGGGTGGGCGTGGCTTACAAGCTGGCCGAGTCGCTCGTCCTCGGGCTGTCTGGGCCCGGCCTCTGGGCATGCCTCGAGCCGAGTCTGCTTTCGTTGCTGGCAATTGGCACCATCGCGGACTCCGTGCCCCTTATCGGCGAAAACCGACTGTTGGTGCAGCGCGGCCTGGTCGCTCTGCGGCAGACGGCGCGGCCTGGCTTGCTGGCGCTGGCCGATGCCGCCGGCTTGCGCCTCCCCGAACTCGACGAGAGCGACGTCGCTTTCGGTCTGGCACCGCGCTTGAACGCGGCGGGTCGTGTCGCCGACGCTCGTTTGGCCTTCCAGCTGCTGGTCGCGGAGGACGAGAGGGAGGCTGAGCGACTGGCTCGCACTCTGGAGAGCCACAATCAAGAGCGCCAGCGCCTCACCGAGCGCTGTCTGGGGATTGCCAGGGAGATCGTCGAGCGCGAGCAGCCTAGAGCGCCGCTGCTGCTGGTCGCGCACGAGACTTTCACCCCCGGGGTGGCCGGGTTGATCGCCGCCAAGCTGGTGGAGGAATTCGGGCGTCCGGCGCTGGCTCTGCAGTGGGGCCCCGAGCAGTGCCGGGGCTCGGCGCGCAGCCTGGAAGGGTTCGACATCGGTTGGGCGCTCGCCAACTGCCATGCTTTGCTGGAGCGATACGGAGGGCATCCTCTGGCCGCGGGCCTCACGGTAGCCACGCCTCGCCTGGCGGACCTGCGGGAGCGCTTGTGCAGCCTGGCCGCCAGCGCGCTGGCGGACCGCGACCTCGCGCCGGCTCTGGAGATAGACGCGACGCTCGACCTGGCTGCGGCCAACCGGGACCTCTATCACTTGCTGCGCGAACTGCCGCCGCACGGCCAAGGGAACCCTGAGCCGGTCTTCGCCAGTCGGGCCTGGTGTAGCGAGTGTCGCACCGTGGGCCGCGATGGCTCGCATCTGCGGCTGAAGTTGGAGAATGGCTCCGGCGAGGCAACCGCGGTCGGCTTTGGTCTTGGCCACCTGGCGCGAAGCCTGGCCGGGGAGCTTGACGTGGCTTACACGTTGCGGCTGAACTGGTGGAACGGCGTGGAACGTCTGGAGCTGCGGCTGAAAGATGTCCGTCCGGTCGCTATAGGGTCGCGGGCCTAACGCCCGGCCGGGGTGACGCTGAGGACCATGCTGCAAACGACCATAGCGGTGATCAGCCCGAGAATTAGCATCATCAGGCGCTGATTGGCTTTCACTCTGTTCTCCTCACTTGCTAGCAGGCTCTATCGTGAAGAAGGCGGCCTTGATCTCGTCGTAGGCCGGGCGAATGCGCAGACCCTGAGCCCAGTACTTGCCGTCGTTGCCCGTGTAGGCTACCGCCCACTGTTCGTACTTGTCGTCGAGCGGAATGAGAATCTGGTTGGGTTGGATGGTGCGAAACGACGTCGGTATGGTGATAGCCTCGGAATAGTAGACCTCCACTGCCCGACCCTTCGCTCTGATCTCCCGCAGAGTATTGTCCGAAAAGCCAGAATCGTCCAGTCCGCTGACTTGAGTGAGCGCTTTGCTGATCAAGGGCGCCAGCAGCTTGTAGCCGGGTGTGCCCGGGCGGTGCACGATACTGACGCCGTCGCGGTAGGTCACGATCTGGCTGGGGTTGACGCCGACCGCGGGCCAGAACCAGAAGGCGTTGCCTGTGGTGAGCGCCGGTACGGCGTAGGCGATGATCGCCACGAAGAGAACCAGCGCCAGGGCTAGCCCCTTAACGTTCGTATTGACCCGCTCCTGCCGCATCGCCTTTCCGCTCCTTCGCGGGCACATTATAGTCCAGTGCCCAAGGGGGGACAATTAGGGTGTCTCGCCCGATCAATCGTTGTCGGCGGAGGGGGTCTCGCTCGCGGCGACTGACGAGGGCCGCCAAAGTGGGTATATCTTGGTGGCAATCACGTTCAGTACCCCGTCCTTGCGCTGCATCTGGCCGTCGACGATGAGGGCCGAGTTGCCGCGGATGGTCAGGTAGTGCTCCTCGTTCACCGCCGGGCGAACGATGCAATTTACCAGCCCTGCCTCGTCCTCCAGAGTGAGAAAGGCGTGGCCCTTCGCGGTTGGTGGCGCCTGGCGACAGGTCAGCAACCCACCCACGCGCACTCTGGTGCCGTGGGCCAGGTCAGCCAGTTCGTCACTGCGCCGCACGCCCAGGCGCTCCAACCGCGGGCGCACCAGATCGAGGGCATGGGCGCTCGCCGGCAGGCCGAGGATTTCGTACTCCAGGGCGACCTCTTCCTGTTGGCTGAAAGGCGGTAGGGTCGGCGTCGCCGGTGCGGCGAGCCTCAATGCCGGCCGGGCCGCGCTCTCCGGCGTCACTACCCCCAGCTCTCAGAGTGGCTCGCGGCGTGACTTGCCCAGGTGATCGCAGGCGCCAATGGCGATGAGGTTCTCCACCGCTCGTCTGTCCAGGCCGCTACGTCGGCGCCGAGGCGGCCGAGGAGGATGGCGAGCCGTTCGCGGAGAAGATGGAGCGGCTCGTAGCAACACTAAGGCAGCAACAGAGGGAAGCTGCGGAGCTGGATGCTGCCATCGCCGCCAACCTGACGGAGCTTGGGTATGGTGAGTGGGTGGACAGTCCGTTCGCTAGAGGACTGCATGGCGGCGATCATCGATTACCGCGGGAAGACGCCCGAGAAGACGTCGTCGGGGATCCCACTGATCACCGCCAAAGCTGTAAAGGGCGGAAGGATCGCGACGCCCGACGAGTTCATCGCCCCTGAGGATTACGAAGCATGGATGCGTCGCGGCATTCCCAAAGCAGGGGACGTGGTTGTCACGACCGAAGCCCCGCTTGGTGAGGTCGGTCAGCTTGGGGCAGATCGTGTGGCTCTGGCTCAGCGCCTCATCGCCCTTCGTGGCAAACCCGCTGTTCTCGACAATGCGTTCCTCAAGTTCTTGATGCAGTCCGCAAGCGTCCAAGACCAGTTGCACGCTCGAGCCACTGGAACAACAGTACTCGGAATCAAGCAGAGCGAGCTGCGCAAGATCTCGCTCGTGCTGCCTCCTTTCGGCGAACAGCGTGCCATCGCTCGTATTCTCGGCTCGCTCGACGACAAGATCGAGCTGAACCGGCGGATGAACGGGACGCTGGGGGCGATGGCGCGGGCACTGTTCCAGTCGTGGTTCGTGGGCTTCGATCCTGTGCGCGCCAAGGCTGAGGGCCGCGACCCCGGCCTGCCCCAGCCGCTGGCCGACCTGTTTCCGGATGGGTTCGAGGAGTCGGAGCTGGGCTACGTTCCACGCGGTTGGAGAGTTCTCAGCCTTAATCAAGCGGCAGCGTTTCTCAACGGCCTCGCCCTGCAGAAGTTTCCTCCCGAGGGAGACGGTTACCTCCCGGTGATCAAGATAGCTCAACTGAGGAAAGGCACGACTGATGATGCCGAACGTGCGAGCGCTAACTTGGACGGAGCATACGTGATCGAGGATGGGGATGTCCTCTTCTCTTGGTCCGGAAGCCTCGAGATAGACATCTGGTGTGGCGGAAGAGGAGCCCTCAACCAACATCTCTTCAAGGCGACATCCAGGCAATATCCGAAGTGGTTATACTACCACTGGATCAATCAGCATCTAGTAGAGTTTCGGGCAATAGCTGCCGGTATGTCGGCGGCCACGACTATGGGCCATATTCAAAGACATCATCTTCGTGAAGCGGGGGCGTCCGAAAAGCCGTCCGCCTGCGGCGGCCAGATTCCCCAGGATTCAGTCCGTGAGCAGAGCCTGGGTCGCAATCGCTGAGCAGGCGGGCGGCAGGCAGGACCTTTGCGTGTTACCGGCGTGAAGCCGGGCGTGCCGGGAGGCCGAGGCTTCAGCCGGAACAGCAATCGTGGTCCCGCCTTCTTCGCCGGCTGAAGCCTCGGCCTCCACATAGGCGCAGGCCATCCCTGGCGCCCGTGCGGCAAGAACGCACAAGCCCTGCTCGGCGAGAGTCTGCTGTTGACAAGAAGCGGGCGCTCTGCTATCCTGGCGTGGCTGGAACCGGTTTCACAGGCGCGTTGGCGCCCGCTGCGACCGGGCAGACAGCGCCGACGGCAGGTCGCACCGCCCGGGGACGGGCGCCAGGAGCGCCCGGGGCCAGAAAACGAAGGAGTCAGCATGGCAGACGCGGTCAAGGAGCCGAAGAAGGTCATCGTCCTCGGCATGGACGGCGGCCATCCCGAGCTAGTCCAGAAGTTCGTCCAAGAAGGCAAACTGCCCAACTTCGAGCGCATGTTCAAGGAGGGCGTGTTCAAGGAGGCCCTGGAGCCTTTCCCAACCATCACCCCGCCCAACTGGACCACCATCACTACCGGCGCCTGGCCGGGCACCCACAACATCACCGATTTCTTCATCCCGCACGATCCCGGCGAGCCGCTGAACCGGGAGAAGTTCGCTTTCAATACCCGTGAGAGCACGGCCGAGTACATCTGGCAGGCGGCGGAGAAGGTCGGCAAGAAGTCGATCCTGATCAAGTGGGAAGTCTCCTGGCCGCCGGTGCACAGCGGCATCCAGATCGAAGGCTGCGGCCCGGGCGTGGTCAACCTGCACGAGTTGGCGCCGGTGCGCCTGCACACGCTTGAGCCGATGCCGATGACCAACCACGTCACCCTGCAACCGGCCCAGGGCTGGCAGGGCCTGCCGGCCTCCGCGGAAGCCCTGGAGGGCAAGATCTCGATCTTCCTACATGGCGGCGCGGAGAAGGTCTACGACATGGCCGTGGTCAAGTCCGGCAAGGGCGGCTACGACCGCCTCCTCGTCTGCAAGGACAAAGACGCCGCGCATCCCGTTGCCCAGATGGGCCCCGGGCAGTGGAGCGAGTGGGTCATAGACGAGTTCAATCTCAAGCCGGATGAGGAGAAACTGAAGGCGCGCGAGGCCGAGCGCAAGCAGATCAAGACCTACGCCATGAAGGAGTGGCACGACAACCAGGTCGTCACCACCAACCAGGCGCGCGCCGAGGGTCTGGGCATCAACAAGTTCGGCGACGTGGCGCGCGGCTCCTTCCGCTTCAAGCTGATCAATCTCGCCGCCGACGCTAGCCAGCTGGAGCTGCTCTCCACGCAGATCTGGCCCACCTCGGGCTACACTCAGCCGGTCGAGCTAGGCGAGGAGCTGCTGGCGAACGTCGGCCCCTTCTTCACCAACCCGGCCCGCGACGCTCTACACTACCAGTGGATCGACGAGCGCACCTTCTACGAGCTGTCGGATTACCAGCACCAGTGGCTGGGCAAGGCCGCCAAGTACCTGGCGGCGCACAAGCCCTGGGACCTGCTGTACGTCGAGACTCACTGCACCGACTACCTAAGCCACTTCTACCTGAACTCCTACCAGCCCGAGTGCGGCGCGCCCGCGGCCGAGCAGCGCAACGCCGCCTCCTGGCTGACCCGTCACTACCAGAGCATCGATCGCCTGCTGGGCGACCTCTTGGCCGTCGCCGACGATGACACGCTGCTGGTGGTCGTCTCCGACCACTCCGGCACGGGCTGCCCGCAACCCAAGCTCGATACTCGCAAAGTGCTCGAGCAGGCCGGCCTGACCGTCTACAAGACCACGGACGACGGCCGGCGGGTCGTCGATTGGTCCCAAACCAAGGTCGCCCAGGCCTGCACGATCTTCGCCTACATCAACATGAAGGGCCGCGACCCCGAGGGCATCGTCGATCCCAAGGACTATGACAAGGTCGTGGATGAGGCGATCACGGCGATGCTCGACTACAAGGACCCGGTCACCGGACTGCATCCCTACGCCATGGTCTTGCGCAAGGAAGACGCGGCCCTGCTGGGCCTGTGGGGCGACCGGGTGGGCGACATCGTCTTCGCCCTGCGCCCGGAGTTCGACCTGGAGCACGGCGGACAGCTGCCGACGGCTCGCATCGGCGATCTCACCATCCGTTCGCTGCTCTTCATGCGGGGGCCAAACGTCAAGAAGGGCGTGAAGCTGCAGAGGCTGACTCAGATCGTGGGCGTCACGCCGACCATCGCCCACATGATCGGCATCCCGATGCCCGCGCAAGCGGAGGGACCGATCCTCTGGGAGGTAATGGAGGACCCGGACTTCCGCCTGCACCAGCTGGAGGCGCTCAAGGCCGAGGTGGCGCAGCTGCGCCAGCAGCTCGGCCAGGCCTAAGCAAGAGCTGGCGAGGAGACGGAAGAAGGGTGGGATCACTCCCACCCTTCTTCGTTAGGTCAGCCGGTCAAGTCGCGGAACTCGGTCACTGGGCCAGTGACGACGGCCCACGGCCCGTGAGCCCCTGCTGTCGGCGTCCCGTGAAGTTCTTGAAAGGCATCGCGGCGCTGCCCGCGAGCGCTGCTTTGGCCACCGGACTGCTCAGGAGGCTGCCGTCGCCCTGTCCTGTGTTGCCGCCGCCAAGTAATTGGGACGGGAGTCCCGGGTTCTGCTGGTGCAGCTTCGACACCTCCTGCGCCAGGTATCGGGGGTCCGTGTACTGGGGGTCGTTGGCCGGTCGATTCAAGCCGCCTAAAGAGACGTTTTGCCCGCCGGCGCAGTCTGGCAGTTGCTCCACGAACTGCCGGCGACAGCCTGGCGAACGCCTCTTCGGCGGCTTTCATATACTCGTCGCGCGGCATTTGGCTTGCCACCTTGTTCCGTCCGCCGGCCTTAGACCCCGAAGGCGCTCGCTTGGCTGCCGCCGCCGAAGAGGCGTCCCAGCCGCCGTCGCCAGCCGAATTCGTCGCTTCCCCCGACCTCCGTCGCGGGAGCCTCGCTCGCGGCCGACTGCGCTGACTCGGCCACCGGGCCCTCGCCCGGCGCTGAGCCGTCCCCTGCGGCCGCTGGTTCGCCACCGGAGGGCGCGGCCGGGGATTCCTCACCGCTGGGCGAGTCGCCCGTCGTTGCCTCGCCGGACTCGTAAAGGTCGTCGTAGAGCACGTGCAGCACCTCGATGGCCTCCATCACCTTGGGGCGCAGAACGCCGCGCAGACGCTCCAGTTCCCGTCGGCCCTCGTCCGTGATCTGATAGATCCGCCGGGTGCGCTTGTCGGGATCCTCCCAGCGACTCTGCACCAGCCCCTTCTCCTCCATGAAGCTCAGCAGGGGGTAGATGGCGCCGGGATTGCTGCTCCAGCTGCCCAGCGTTCTCTGCTCGATCTGCTTCATGATTTCGTTGCCGTGGCGGGGCTGCTCGCCCAGCAGGTGCAGGACGTACAGCGCCAGCAAGCCACCGCCGCGGCTGAGGATGGCGGCGACAAATGGGTTGGCCTCTTCGTCGCCGGCCGCCCACTGACGGAAGCGGCGCCCGCCGAATACCCAGTGGCTTTGCCAATCCTTGCCGAACGAGTGCCGCCACTGCTCGCGCCAGCGGGAGCCGAAGTCGTGCCTGGCCCCCTTCCACAGTTCGTCAGCGAAGCGACGCGCTTCCTCCGCTACCTCGCCGGCGAATTCGCGCGCCGTCTCGGCCATCTCCTGGATCGACTCGTCGGTTTCGTCCTGGGGCCCCTGGTGGTGCCAATGCTCCTTCTGTTCGCTGCGCGCCCGCCGGAAGGCGTGGCGCATCTCGTCGCGCGCCTGGCGCCAGGCCCGACGCGCCTCCTCCGCTCGCCGCTTCGCCTCACCGATCTCTTCTTCGTAGCTACCTTGGTTCACGGTATTCTCCCTCCAGTGCGTTTGCCGTCCGGATGGTTGGGACGGACATACTTGAACTCAATATCATCGGGAATATTATAGCATCCGGACCGCCGCTGTCAAGTCCCAAACTGCCGATTTTGGGGCGACGTTTCTGTGCTGGGGAACGGCCGGTCAACTGGCAGCGCGAAACCCGGCGAGCGGTCTGCTATAATGTTCGGCCAGCGCTTCTGGCTGCGCACTAACAAGGCAACAAGTGAATCGCCTATACGACTTCTTCCTCAGACCCGTGCGAATTGTGCGGGACTATAGGCCCAGCAACCTGCGGCCGGACCTCTTCGCGGGTCTGACGAGCACTATGATCGTCTTGCCCCAGGCGATTGCCTACGCCCTCATCGCCGGGCTGCCACCGCAGTATGGCCTTTACGCGGCCATTGTGGCCACTTTAGTGGGGGCGCTCTGGGGTTCGTCCAACCAGATGCAGAAGGGCCCGACCAACACCTCTTCCCTGCTCACACTCTCGGCCCTGGCCTTCGTGGCGGCACCGGGCACGCCGGAGTACCTGGCGGGAGTCGGGATCCTGGGCCTGATGGTTGGCCTGATCCAGCTGGCCACGGGGTTGCTGCGCCTGGGCGCCCTGGTTCGTTTCGTCTCCGACTCGGTGGTGGTGGGCTTCACTGCCGGCGCCGGCTTTCTCATCTTCGCCAACCAGCTACACAACCTGCTGGGCTTGCGCTCGTCCGCGACTGCGGAGCTGCTAGAGACCCTGCGCTACGTTTGGCAGTCCCTGCCCACAATTCACTTGCCCAGCCTGGCGCTCGGCCTGGCGACCATGCTCGCCATCATCGGGCTGCGGCGCGCGAATCGTCGTTTGCCGGCTTCTCTGCTGGCGATGGTGGGCGCCTCCGTCCTGGTCGCCATAGTGCGGCCGGACGTACGTGTGGTGGGCGAGCTGCCGCGCAGCCTGCCGCCATTCGAGGCGTTGCCGTTGCTCGATCTCGACCTTCTGGGCCGCCTGGCCACGCCCGCGCTCTCCATTGCCGCCATCGGGGTGGTGGAGGCGGTGTCGATCGGCCGGGTAATGGCCGGTCGTACGGGGCAGCGGCTGGACAGCAACCAGGAGTTTGTCGGTCTGGGCCTGGCCAACGTCGCTTGCGCCTTCTTCTCCGGCTACCCCTCTTCCGCGTCGTTCACCCGCTCGGCGGTCAACCTCCAGGCAGGGGCACGTTCGCCCTTTGCCAGCGTCTTCACCTCGCTGCTGGTCCTGCTGACGCTGGTAACGCTGGCGCCGCTCGCGGCCTACATTCCCATGGCCGCGCTGGCCGGCGTTCTGGTGGTCACGGCGTACGACCTAATCGACCGCCGCGAGGCCGACCGCATCTGGCGCGGCAGCGCCAGCGATCGCGCCATTATGGTCGTGACCTTCGTCTGCACGCTGCTGCTGCCTCTGCACTTCGCCGTGCTGACCGGCATCGGCATGTCGCTGGGGGCTTTCCTCTTGCGCACCAGCCAGCCGCGAGTGCGCTTCCTGGTCCCTGACACGTCCTTTAACCAGTTCGAGGCCCAGGGGGCGCGTCCCGCCTGCCCGCAACTGGGCGTGGTCGAGGTGATGGGCGATCTCTACTTCGGCGCCGTGCAGCACATCGAGGAGAGTGTGCTGGCAAACATGGAGCGCAACCCGAGCCAACGGTTTCTCCTGCTGCGTCTGCACTCGGTGGATAGTTGCGACATCAGCGGTGTCCACATGCTGGAGAGCCTAACCCGGCTCTACCGTGGCAGGGGCGGGCAGCTGTTCCTCACCCGAGTGCGGCGGCCGGTGTTGGACACGCTGCGCGCGGCTGGCTTCTTGAGAACCCTCGGCGCCGAGCGCGTGCTCGGTTCCGCCCACGCCATCTCCGACCTCTTCTACCACGTGCTCGACCCGGCGGTCTGCATTTACGAGTGCCCCTTGCGCGTCTTCAAGGAATGCCAGGATCTGCCCAAGCAGCTGGGCGGTTTGAGTGGCGACTTGCCGTCGACCTGTCACGAGTCCGAGCTGGACTTCGTCGAGCCCCGGGCGGTATGGCGGGCGCTACAAAGCCAGAGCCCACCTTTGGTCCTCGACGTGCGCGAGCCACGCGAATACGCGCGGGGGCACGTGCCCAAAGCGCAGTCCTTGCCGCTGCCCGGTCTGCTGAGCGGCGCCGTCGCGCTGCCTCAGTCAGAGTCAGTGGTGTTGGTTTGTCGTAGTGGTCGCCGCAGCATCCGGGCCGCCTGTGCCCTGCGGGAGCAGGGCCGCGCCAACGTGCAGGTTGTGAAGGGCGGCATGCTGGCCTGGGAGGCAGCCAATCTTCTGGAGGCAATAGAACCGTATGAGCGCGAGTCTACCCCCTAATCTGGGCCTTGACTTGATCCGCTGCGGCGAGGCGGCCGCGCTGGCGGCGGGCCATTGGATGGGGTTGGCGAATCCCGATGAGGCCGACCGTGCGGCGACCGACGCCATGCTCTCGGTTCTGAGCGGTGTGAACCTGGCCGGCCGGGTCGTCGTCGGCAAGGAGGGACGTCGCGGGCAGGAGGCCGGCCTGGCCGGCGGCCAAATCGTCGGCAATGGCAGTGGCCCGGAGGCCGACGTCATCCTGGATCCCATCGACGGTCGCACGCCCCTGGCGCTGGGTCACCCAGGGGCCCTGGCGGCGATCGCCGCCGCGCCGCGCGGCGCCATGTGGTGTCCCCAGCCGGCCGCCTACATGGAGAAGATCATCGTCGATGCTCAGGTGGCGGCGGCGCTGGTGCCGGAGTGTCTCGACGCGCCGGCGGCCTGGACGCTCGCCTTGGTGGCCCGGGCCAAAGACAAGCGCGTGCGCGATCTGGTCGTGTTCGTCCTCGCTCGCTTCCGCCACGCCGAGCTGGTGCGCGAGATTCGCTCGGCGGGCGCCCGGGTGCTGGAGCGCCTGGATGGCGAAATCTCGGGGGCGCTGCTGGCCGCCACCGGCGAGAAGGGCGTGGATTTGATGATGGGTGTGGGCGGCATTCCCGAGGGGCTGGCGGTGGCCTGCGCCGTCAAAGCCCTGGGTGGGGCGATGCTGGGCCGTCTCGCCCCCCAGGACGAGGCCGAAGCTGCGGCGGTGCGCGAGGCTGGTCTGGACAGGCACCGCATCCTCACTCAGGCAGAGCTGGTCACCAGCCAGAACGTGCTCTTTGTCGCCACCGGCATCACCGACGGCCCGCTATTGAGCGGTGTGCAGTATGAGCGCGGGAGAGCGCGCTCCAACTCACTCCTTCTGCGGGGCGAAGGCCGCACGAGGCGTCTGCTCTATAGCGAGCATCTTCTGGACGAGTAGCGGCGGCTGGTTCCGCTTCCCCCCAGCGGGCAAGAGCGACTGGGGAGCAGGCCCGGGAGTTAGCCCGCAAGTCCCGGCTCGCGCTACCCGGAGCCCAGTCCGTATCACCCGTCTAGGACGGGGTGGCTAGGCCCCGGCGCCAAGCTGGGTTGCACTAACAATCATCCATAGCCCTGCGGACTACCACTGGGAATGAAAATGTTGGCATCCGTAGGGGCGACCGGCCCTAAAGGACTTCCTACGGTCGCCGGTCGCCCCTACGGATGCCAACCAGGTGCCGCCATG
>JAMCYS010000028.1 GCA_023473795.1 Chloroflexota bacterium
CCCGTCTAATCCCCACGCCGAGCTGGCAACTACGCCGCTACGGCGGCCGCGGCCGCCCCCTTCGCTACGCTTCGGGGACATGGCTGGCGGGCGGGCAGAGACGCCCGCCCCTACGGGATTATGCACGAATGCCAGGAGGGCGCGGCAACGGAGGAGCGTCGGGAAAGCGCTGCGGCGCTCACTACGAACGCACTTGGCGGGCCCTGCTGGAGGGCCGACTCAGACAAGCAGACAGTTGGATCTATTTCCCTCTGGGAGAGGGCCAGGACGACGGCTTGGTTCCCCCTCCCGCTGGGAGAGGGCTAGGGTGAGGGTCCCTCGCGGTACTGGATACAGAAGACCCTCATCCTAACCTTCCCCTACGCTTCGCTCTGGGCATGGCCCCAGAGGGGGAAGGAACGGGCCCGCCCTCGCCACGTGTGGCGGGTCCTAGGCGGCGGGATAGCCGGCGTCGGCCAGGGCCTGCCGGATGGCGTCGAGCCCCACCGCGGAGGGGTCGTAAGTGACGGTGACGTCCTTGCTGGCGGCGTCGGCTTCCACCGCGGAGACGCCGGCGAGGGCGCCCACGGCCTTCTTGACGCGCATGACGCAGTGGCCGCAGCTGATGTCGGGGGCGTTTAGGGTCTTGGTTTCCATTTCTTTCTCCTAACTTCGTGCCTCAACGCCGCGGCGGGCGGTAGGCGCGCAGGCGCAGGGAGTTGCTGACGACGGTGACCGAGCTGAAGGCCATGGCCGCGCCGGCCAGGACGGGGTTCAAGAAGCCGTAGTGGCCGAAGACGGGGCGCAGCCATTCGGCCACCGAGCCGCCGGAGAGCACGTAGACCAGGCCGGCGGCGACCGGGATCAGGATGACGTTGTAGAAGAAGGCCCAGAACAGGTTCTGGCGCACCGTGCGCATGGTCCGGCGCGAGAGGTCGATGGCGGTGACGATGCCAAGCAGGTCGCCGCGCATCAGGGTCACGTCCGCCGCCTCGATGGCCACGTCGGTGCCGGTGCCGATGGCGATGCCCACGTCGGCCTGGGCCAGGGCGGGGGCGTCGTTGATGCCGTCGCCCACCATCGCCACTTTCTTGCCCTCGGCCTGCAGGCGCGCGACCTCCGCGGCCTTGTCCTGGGGCAGCACCTCGGCCAGTACCCGGTCGACGCCCACCTCGCGGCCGATGGCTTCGGCGGTGCGCCGATTGTCGCCGGTGAGCATTACCACCGACAGACCCAGCTTGCGCAGCTCGGCCACGGCCCGGCGCGACTCCGGCTTGAGGGTGTCGGCCACGGCGACGATGCCCGCCAGGCGGCCGTCGAGGGCCACGTACATCGGCGTCTTGCCCGCCTCGGCCAGCTGGGCCGCCCCGGCGGCCAGGCCGTCGAGCGAGAGGCCCTCGCTCTCCAATAGACTGAGGTTGCCCAGCAGAACGCGCCGCCCCTCGACGGTGGCGGCGATGCCCTGGCCGGGCAGGGCGACGAACTCGCTGGCTTGGGCCAGCGCCAGGCCCCGCTCGCGGGCGCGAGCCACGATGGCCTCGCCCAGAGGGTGCTCGGAGCCGCGTTCGGCCGAGGCGGCCAGGCGCAGCAGTTCGTCGGCGGCCAGGCCGTCGGCCGGCAGCAGGTCGGTGACGGCGGGCCTGCCTTGGGTGAGCGTGCCGGTCTTGTCGAGCACGACGGTGTCGACCTGGTGGGCCAGCTCCAGGGCTTCGGCGCTGCGGATGAGCACGCCGTTCTCGGCGCCCTTGCCGGTGCCGACCATGATGGCGGTCGGCGTAGCCAGGCCAAGGGCGCAGGGGCAGGCGATGACCAGCACCGCCACGGCGGCGAGCAGGGCGTAGGTGAAGGACGGCTGCGGCCCCAACAGGTACCAGACGACGAAGGTGCCCACGGCGATGGCCAGCACGATGGGCACGAAGCGGGCGGCGATCAGGTCGGCCAGGCGCTGGATGGGCGCCTTGGAGCCCTGGGCGTCCTCGACCATCCTGATGATCTGGGCCAGCACCGTATCGCGGCCGACTCTGGTGGCACGGAAGCGGAAGCTGCCGGTCTTGTTAATTGTGGCGCCCGCGACCGTGTCGCCGGGGCCCTTTTCCACGGGCAGTGACTCGCCTGTCAGCATGGACTCGTCGAGGGCGGAGCGGCCCTCCAGAATCAGGCCGTCCACGGGCACCTTCTCGCCGGGGCGCACGAGCACGACGTCGCCCACGGCCACCTGTTCGATGGGCAGGTCGACTTCCGTTTCGCCGCGCAGCACGCGGGCGGTGCGCGGTTGCAGACCAAGCAGTCGTTTGATCGCCTCGCCCGTCTGCCCTTTGGCCCGCGCCTCCAGGAAGCGCCCGAGGAGAACGAGGGCGACGACCACGCTGGCCGAGTCGAAGTAGACGTCGGGGGCCATGCCCTCCAGGGCAAAGAAGCCCGGGAAGAGCGTGGCGGCCACACTATAAAGGTAGGCGGCGGAGGTCCCGACCGCGACCAGGGTGTTCATGTTGGTGGTGCGGTGCTTGGCCGCGCCCCAGGCGCCGCGATAGAACTGCCGGCCGGCCCAGAACTGCACCGGAGTGGCCAGGGCCCAGAGCAGGAACGGGTTAGCCAGGACGGCGGGCAGCCAGGGCAGGTACATGTGCATGCTGCCCAACAGGACCAGCCCGCCCAAGACCAGAGCGACGATCACCTTGTTGCGCAAGGTCGCCAGCTCGCGGCCGGCCGTAGGGGCGACCGGCCGGTCGCCCCTACCGACGACCTTAACCTCGCGCACGCCGTAGCCAGCGTCGACCACCGCCGCCCGCAGGGCGTCGAGGCTGACGCGGCCGGGGTCGAACTGGACGGCCGCCGATTCGGTAGCCAGATTGACGCTGGCCGCGGCCACGCCGGGCACGCCGCGCAGCGCCTTCTCGACGTGGGCCACGCAGGAAGCGCAGGTCATGTCGGAGATGCCGAGGGTTACCTTCTGCTCGGCCGGGGCGGGCGGAGGCGTCTCGTCGACGACCGTATAGCCCGCGTCCTCGACGGCAGCCCGCAGGCACGCCAGGTCGACGCCGCCGGGCACCATCTGCACGGTCGCCTTCTCGGTGGCCAGGTTGACATTGGCGCCGACGACGCCCTCCACACCCCGCAACGCTTTTTCCACGTGGGCAACGCAGGAGGCGCAGGTCATGTCGCCGATGCGCAACGTCAGTGATGAGTTATTACTCATTACTCATCACTCGCCGATGGCCCGGGAAGAGCTGCAGCAATTCGCCGATGACGCGCTCGCGCTCCGCCTGGTCGTCGCTGCGGATGGCAGTGGCGACGCACGTATTGAGGTGGCGCTCCAGGATGAGGCCGTCGATCTTGTCCAGAGCGGCACGCACGGCGGCGGTCTGGTTGATGATGTCGATGCAGTACTGACCCTCGTCCACCATGCGCTGGATGCCGCGCACGTGGCCCTCCACGCTCTTGAGGCGTCGCAGGATCTCGGTAGTGCGTTTTTCGTTGTCCACGCTGACCTCCCTACCCCCTCCCCCCGGGGGGAGGGGGTACAACAAGAATATAGCACCACCCACCCAGCTATGTCAACCGGACGGGGGCCGGGTGCTGTCATGGGACAGGGAACATGGTGGCTTCCTGGCTCAAGATGAGGATAGCCGGCCTGGAGCGGCGGCAGGAGGTGCCATTCTGCCGCGAGCTGGGGTTGAGACTGAGGGGGACCAAGAAGCGGGAAGTACCACCACTAACGGCGCCAATGCCGACGAGCCTGGGCGGCGGGCCCAGGCTCGTCGGTTGCTCGGGCAAGCCGCGTCGCTATTCCTCCAGCCCGGAGCGGATGGCGGCCAGGCCCGCGTCCTCGACGGTCGGTATGCCGGTGACCTTCGCCGCGCGCTCCGTGAGCGAGACGATGTCAGAGCGGTCGAGCAGGTCGAGACGGAACTTGCGAGAGCCGGCCAGCAACTGCTTGAGGCCGACGGCGACGCGGTCGGTGAAGTAGGTGTAGAGACCAACCGCCGACCAAGGAATCTCCGTGCCCAGCTTGCCGTCGAATCTGTGGCGCAGCTCCGCCTCGGCGATGAAGAACTGCTTCGGCTGGTCGCCGTACGCCTTGGCGAAGGCAGCCGGCAGCTTGCCCTCGGCCGCCAACTGGGCGAAGTAATCGGCCTTCATCACCGCCGTAAGCGGCGAGCGCGCCATGCCGATCGCCTTGAATCGCGGCCCCCGGCCATCGCCTAGGTTGCTCATGGCGATAGCCTTGAACATCTGGCCCTCGTTGATGAAGCCACCGGCAAAGACAATATCGGGCACGTGCTTGCCCTGCCGGTGCAGGATGCGGATGCCCTCCAGGACTTGCGCCGCGAGGTAGACGGTGGGCGTGGCGCACTCGTTCATCATTGGCACCGGGCTCATGCCCGTGCCGCCACCGGCGCCATCGAACGTCAACTGGTCAATCCCCGCCGCCGAGGCGGCCTTGAGAGTGAAGGCCACGTCCGGCCCGTGATAGGCACCGGTCTTGAGGAAAACGCGTTTGGCTCCCTGGGAGCGCAGCCAGGCCACGTCCTCGACGAATGATTCTAGCTCAGGCATGCCGACGCGGCTGTGGCGCTCGAACGTGTGGAACGCACCCGCTTCGAACGATTCCTCTGCCGTCTCGCTCTCGGGGTCCGGCATCAGGACGTAACCGAGACGCTTCAAGTGCAGGGCACGCGTCAGGGAATCGATGCGTACTTCACCACCGATAGCCTTGGCGCCTTGTCCCCACTTACGTTCGATCGTGGTGACTCCAAGCTCCTTAAGGGCATACAGGTCGACCCCGAAGCGCTGGTCCTCCACGTTCGTCTGCACGACGATGTCGCCGTGCACGCCGTCCCAGTACTTGCGGTAGGTCGCCACCCGGTAGGCGAGGTCCGGCGAGTATGCGACCTTGCCGTCCTTGAACTTAGAGCCCGGGTCCATGCCGCACACGTTCTCGCCGACAGTCATCGAGACGCCAGCCAAGGCTGAGCCGATGGCCAAGCCGTCCCAGTTGCGGCGGGCCACCTCGGTGGAACCCAGGCCAGCAATCACAACCGGCACCTTGAGGGGCACGCCGCCTGACACGGTCTCGATCGCGGCATTGGGAAAGAGGGCCTGGTCCGAATCGGCGGCGATGCCGTAGGCGCCCCGCAGCCGCACCTGAATCTGAAAGTGCGACCAGTCGAGGAAGTAGTCCTTGTTGGACGCAGTCGTGCTTACCCCGTACTGCTCCGGCACAGGATACAGCACCTCGCGCCCTCTGAAAGCCGCTTTGCCGATTTCGCAGAGCACAGGACAGTCGTGAATGCAGATGGCGCACATACCACTGAGCGAGGAAACGTCCCGCTGTCTGGTCTGGGTGCCGGTCGTCGAACGGGCATTCTCCAATACTTCTGTCAACTTGAACCTCCAACCGTTTGCTTGTTGTCCGTCTGAGGCGCAGTCGAGCAATAGAAAAGGGCAGCGGCGTTCCTGCCTACCAAGAACGCCCTTGCCCTTGGAACTCGCCGTCGCGCCCACGTCTAGGGGCGGCACACCGCCCTGGACCCGGGCCAGTCAGCCCGGTCTTCCGACTGGCGCCATTATACGGTGGGCAGCAGCGGCGCGTTAGTGCTGAGTGCACAAACCAGGTGGCCCGCCGTTCGGTATAGGTAACAGGTTGGGCCTCTCGAGGGTTCGTCAGGGCGGGGAGCGGGGAAGCAGGCTTTTCACACTTCCTCTTTGGCAGCCCCCGGTGGCGCCGGAGACTGATAGAATAGTGGCCTAGTGCACGAACAGATGACCTCTTCGGGGATCGTCGGACCGAGGGACGTTGGCAGCCGCCCATCAGGGACGGTGATCCGCGCATCTGTGGACAACGGGCATTACC
>JAMCYS010000118.1:0-7782 GCA_023473795.1 Chloroflexota bacterium
AAGATCAAGCCAAGGGCGCGCGCCGTGCGCCGTCTGAGCTGCCTGGCGGCGGCGTTGGGCGCATAGTCCAGCTCGCGGGCCAGGCGCGTCACACACTCCCGAGTCTGTTCGGTGACCAGAGCGGGCGCTCTACCGTTAAGGATGCGGGAAACGGTAGACTGCGACACTCCCGCGGCACGAGCGACATCCCGGCTGGTCACGCGACTCAAGGCTGGTCATCCTTCCGCAGACGCTGCTGCCACCGCATACGGTGGCACCATACGATTGCAGCCTATCCTAACGTTCCGACTGCCACGGTGTCAACAGCTGCGCCGCCACGCGCCAGTCTGCCGTTGGGATCGTTGGCGATAGATGGCGTGGAGAGAGACAGCCAGCACCTGGTAGAAACTGGGCAAGCCATAGCGACGGTCAGGCCGCAGCGAGCTTCCCCAGGGCACATCGCCCAGGGGGACGAGTGACACGAGCGGACAGCCCCGTGTCGGCTTCCGGACTGAGGCAGTCTACCCTAACCGGCCGGCACCAGCCTCACTTCACCGTCCAGAGACCAGCCCAGCATGGTCAACCCTGTCGTTGGGACTGGCCGTCGAGGGAGAGCGCGCTGCCGCTTCTGACCGCGGTGGTCGCAGCGTCACGGCAGCTAGCGCTCCCAGCAGCCCGAAGGAGGACGCGACGAGGAATGACAGCACGAGAGTGCCGGTAGCATCGGCAATGGCACCGCCTAATCCCGGGCCAATGGCCTGGCCAAGACCAAACATCACGATCACCAGTCCGGTAGCCGCGGGAACCGCCTCGGCCCCGCCGTACTCGCCCAGCGAAGCCAACACCACAGTCTGCGCGAGCGTGCCAGTGGTAGCGAACAGCACCACCGCAGCGATGTAGCCAAGGGGACCTTGGTAGAGACCAAACAGGGCGTAGCAGGCTGTCTGGGCGGCGAAGGTCAGGATCAGGCTTCTTCGACGGCCAAGACGGTCGTAAGCTAGACCGCCCAGGGGTGCAAAGGGGATTCCCATCAGCGCCATCATGGCCCACACTTGGCCGGCCTGGGCGGCGGAGAGCCCCTGTTCGAGAAGATGACTGCTAAAGAACGTTAGATAGATCACGTGGCAGACGCCGTAGCACCAGAGGATCAGCCCCAGGTGCCAGATGACCGGCAAGCGTAGCACTGCCATCAGTCCGGCCTGGCCCGGCACTCGATTGCCGTCGGTTTGGTTGGGCGGACCTGAACTCCACAAGGGCCGCAGCCCTAGCTGGCTCGGGTGATCGCGCACGATGGCAGCGACGAGTCCAGCCGTTCCGGCCAACAACCCGGCTATGGCCCACCATGCGACCCGCCAACCGACCTGCACATTGGCCGAGAAGATGGCTGGCACGAGGGCGCCGCCTGCCAGAGCACCCAGCCACATGCCGGCGAAGATGCAGCCGGTAGCAAGGCCCTTGCGCTCTACGGCGAACCAGCGGGCGGCGAGACTCATGGTGGTGACAAACGCGCCCGCGTTGCCGACGCCGCTCAGGGCACGGGCACACAGCGCCGATAGGTAGTCCCAGCTCAACCCGGCCAGCAGCGCAGCCACACTCTGTAATAGCAGAGACACGGCGATGAGCCAGCGAAAGCTTAGATGCCGTGCCGCCGCCGGAGGCAGCAGCGCCGCCGCCGTGTAGCAAAGTAGCTCGCCGCTAGCCAATGTCCCAGACTGAGCGTAGCTGAGCTGCAGGGCCAAGCACATCTCGGGCATGATGATGGGGTACGCCCACCGCCCCAGACCGGTGCCCACGGCGGCGACCAGGACACAGACAGCCAGTATGGCGTAGCCACGGTGCGGGCCGTGGGCCCCTAGCCCGTCGCCAAGCGCCAAGCGGGAGGGGTCGGCAGGAAGACCACGGTCCAAGCTACCCTTCATCGCCGTTGCCTTTTCCCCGCAGGCTAGCGGTCCGCCAGTCCGCCGAAGGCGATAGCCTGCACCTTCAGAACCGCGTAGAGGGCGGCAAAGCCGGGCGTGGGCACTCCCAGCTGCTCGCCGCGGTGAACGACCGTACCGGTCAGGTGCTCCAATTCCACCCGGTGCTTGCGCTCGTAGTCGATCGCCAGGGACGCTCTCGCCTTAGGGCTGTATCCTTCCAAGAACGCGAGCGTCTTCTCCTCGTGGTCTGCCGGAAGGGCGACGCCGCTGGACCGGGCGACTGCCGCCACTTCGCCGATCAGCTGGCGATAGAGCTCTCTGCCGTCCGGCACTGGGAGAATTTCCCCTAGTGCCACCTGGCAGGCCGCGCTTATGGTGGCGTGCGGGGCAAGCAGGGCGAACTTCTCCCAGACTGCCCGCATCGGATCGGGGCTGATCGTCACAGTGAACCCTGCCGCCGTCAGTACACCGGCGATTTCCTTGACTCTGGGCGTAGGCTCGCCGTTCCACTCGCCGAGTGTGAGCCTCTGCATTGTCCCCGTCTGCGCCAGCACCCCGGGCGATTCCGTATGGACGGTAAACAGCGCCACCCCGGGCAGGACGTGGTCGCTGCCCACGATGCCGCTCAACTGGCCGGGGGCGTCGACGCCGTTCTGCAGTGTGAGGACGGCCGTCCCTGGCCCGAGGACCGGTAGCACCGCCCTCGCCGCGTCAACTACGTCATAGCATTTGACAGCAAGGGCCACGAGGTCGAACGGGCCATCGGCCTGGGCAGGAGACCGCACGGCGACCACTGGCTTGATTTGCAGACTGCCATCTTCCCGCCGAATCCGCAGACCCTGCTCCTGCAGTGCCTCGAGCTGGCGCCCGCGCGCCACCAGGGTCACGTCGCCGCCGCTGCGGATTAGTAGCCCGCCGACGAATCCACCGATCGCCCCAGCACCCATTACGAGGACACGCATTCGAGGTTCCCCCTTTCATCCCGCTGACGTAAGTCGCGAACGTTCAGCGCTCCGCAATACGATTGTCTGGCAAGAGACGGCCGGTAGGACGGGAACTAGTGCCCGGAAGCTGCCACCGTCGTGCCTGCCGGCTGCCACGAGCGCGCCGTCGCACCGCCATCGCGGCGACCAACAGCCAGGCGCCAGCAAGCTACTAAGTCCAGCCCAGACAGGCACCCAGACCAACCTTGAAGCAAGGGCTTGGACATGGCATAATGGGGAGCAAGGTTCAGCGCGACCGCCCCTGCCTCGATAGGAGGTAATCTATTGGCGAACAGGGAGCGAACCACTGCCGCACCTACAGAGCCAGCCAAGCTTGAGCCCGCACGCCGACCCTTCGCGCGCCTGGTGCACGATGCCCTTGCCCACCTGTATGACCCCGTGTATCTGCAGACTCATCCCCTCGCCCAGGCGCTAAGACGCAGGCGCTCCCTTGCAGGGCCGAGCTTTGGCCAGGCTCTGCGCCAAGAAATCGTTGCCGCCATCGAGGACCTTTCCCCAGGCGATCAGATCAACAATCCCAGTGCGGCTCGCGGAGCTCGCGTCCTGTCTCTGCGTTACGTCGAGGCGCTCGACGCCGTCGAAGTGCAGAGGCAGCTGTCCCTCAGCAGCCGGCAATACTTCCGCGAGCACCGACGCGCCTTGGCAGCCGTCATTTCGCTATTGCGGGAGCGCTGGGCAGTGCACGACGAGGAGTCCTTCCCATCCGAGGGCGCCTTGCCGGCGCTGGCAGCTGTCGAATCGCCAAAGCACAACTTGCCGATGGAACTGACGAGTTTCGTCGGCCGGGAGAAGGAACTAGCCGAGGTGAAGAGCCTCCTCAGCAGTACGCGACTGTTGACGCTGACGGGCACCGGCGGTTGTGGCAAGACCAGACTGGCCCTGAAGCTTGCCGCATCGGTCCTGGACGAGTATCCGGACGGGGTCTGGCTCGTGGAATTGGCACTGTTGGCCGACGGCAACTTGATGGCGCAGACGGTCGCCTCCGTACTCGGGCTGCGAGAAGAGGCCGGGAGAGCGCCCCTGCAAGCCCTGATAGCCTACCTACGGTTCCGGCATCTGCTGCTGGTCCTTGACAACTGCGAGCACCTTGTCGTAGCCGCCGCGGCGCTCGCCTCCTCTCTGCTATTGGGATGCCCGCGGCTGACCATACTTGCTACCAGTCGCGAAGTCCTAGGAGTTCCGGGCGAGACGCTGTGGTACGTGCCCTCGCTGGCTGTTCCCAGGGACGGGCTGCCCACCAACCCGCGGGACGTCGCGAGGTGCGAATCGGTACGCCTCTTCACCGAGCGCGCGCGCGTGGTCCGTCCCTCCTTCGGGGTAACTGCCGAGAACGCTTTGGCCGTCGCCCAAGTCTGCCGACGGTTGGACGGCATGCCGCTCGCTATCGAACTCGCCGCGGCACGGGTCCGGCTATTGTCTGTGGATCAGCTGGCCCGGCGGCTAGACGACCGCTTCAACCTGCTCACAGCCGGCAGCCGCACGGCCCTGCATCGCCATCAGACCCTCCGTGCGACCATCGACTGGAGCTACGATCTGCTGACTGATGGGGAGAAGAGATTGCTGAGGCGGCTGTCTGTCTTCACGGGGGGCTGGACTCTTGAGGCAGCAGAGGCGGTTTGCTGCGGCGACGGCGTAGCCAAAAAGCAAGTGCTGAGCCTTCTGGGACAGTTGGCGGACAAGTCGTTGGTGCAGGTAGAGGACGAGCCAGAGGAGCAGCGCTACCGGCTGCTGGAGACCATCCGCCAATACGCCGAGGAGAAGCTGCAGCTGGCCGAGGAAACGGCCAGTCTCCGCGCCGCCCACTGCAACTGGTGCGTGTCCTTCGCCGAGCGCGAGCTGCCCCACACCGTGGGCCAGGGGCAGTCGCATTGCCTTTCTCGTCTGGCGGCCGAGCACGGCAATTTCCGCTCGGCCCTGACGTTCAGCCAGCGCGACCCGGAGGGTGCCGAGGCCGAGCTGCGGCTGGCGGCGGCAGTGGCACGCCACTGGCGCTGGGTTGGGCGCTGGACGGAGGCACGGTATTGGCTGGACGACGTCCTAGCGCGTTGCGGAAAACAGGTATCGGAGGCGCGGGCGAGGGCTCTGACGACCCGAGGGAACATAGAGTGGGCCTACTTTGGCAACCTGGATCTGGCCCTGGAACTAGCCGAGGAAGGGGTAGCCCAGGCCCGCCTGGTGGGTGACCCGCGCTTGCTGGCGATAGCGGTCCGGCAGGCAGGGCTCGTCCTGGCCAGCCGTGGAGCTCGCGAGGCAGCGTCTTCCGCCTTCGACGAAGCCACGTTGATCGCCCAACGGTCTGGAGACACGCGCGAAGCTTGCTCCTGCCTGGCCCAGAAGGCCATTATGTGCCACGACCCCAGCGATCTGGGGGCTATCGTTCAGACGCTGGACCAGGCTCACGCTATGGCGCGCACTTTGGGCGACGCGGTCCTTCTCACTGAAATCCTCTCCTTCCTTGGGGGAGCGCTCGTGGGCGCCAGAGACTACTCCCGGGCGGGGAGATTTCTGGGCGAGGCACTTGCCTGCGCGCGCCAGATCGGCTACCAGGACACGATCAGCTGGAGTATCGCCATGTTGGGCGACATCGCCCTTTTCTCCGGCGACCGAGCCACGGCACTTGTCCGTTACGGAGAGGCGCTTGAGAGGGAACTCGACCGTGGTAATGAGGGCTTGGCTGACGAAGCGCTGGCGAGGGTGGCGGCGCTGGCGGTCGAGAAGGGCAGCTGCGAAAGCGCGGCGCGCCTCCTGGCCTGGTGCGACGCCCAGCGCGAGCGACGCGCGTCGATCTGGACCCGTTTCTTGGTCGACAAGTTCGGGACGAGCGAATTCGCCGCAGTGAATGAGCAGGCTTTGGCAGCGGCACGCGCTGGCTTGGGCGAGGCGGCCTTCGCTGGCGCCTGGGAGGCGGGCCGGGCAATGACGCCGGAGGAGGTTGGAGAGCTAGGAAAGGCGCTGCTCGTTGATCTGAGAGAGTCGCCGACGAGCATCGGTTGCTGACCCTGCCGCCGCGGGCGCGAAACCGTCGCCAAGCCCTGCTTCGCCACGCCTCGTCGAGAATGCCACTGGCCGATTGGCTGGCGACGACGCCGCTCCATCCGGTCTGGTTTGGAGGTTACCGGCGCCGCCCCGCGCCTGTTATACTGACAAGGATGCTGGGCCCGCGAGAGACACGCGGACCGCGAGAACGCTGCCCAGGAACTACACAACCGCTGGGTGGCAAGGAGCAGTTGCGATGATACGGCCGCTCGCGGACGGAGTCGCAGACTGAGGGATTACCGGCATAGCCGCCTTCGCCGGACAGGCGGCAGCCGTTTCACCATCCGTTCAAGGAAGGGAGTATCTTTCTATGCCTCTAGTACCAATGCGACAGATTCTGGACGAGGCCGCCAAGGGCGGCTACGGCGTTGGCGCCTTCAACGTCAACAACATGGAACAGATCCAAGCCATCATGCAGGCCGCCTCAGAGACCCAGAGCCCGGTGATCATCCAGGCCAGCCGCGGGGCGTTGAAGTACAGCAAGATGATCTACCTGCGCAACCTGATTCAGGCGGCCGTCGAGGATAACCCCGGCATCCCGATCGCCATGCACCTCGACCACGGCAACAGCGTGGAGACCGTCAAGCAAGCCATCGCCCTGGGCTTCACTTCGGTGATGATCGACGGCTCGCTGGGCGAGGACGGGAAAACGCCAAACACCTACGCAGCCAACGTGGCGGTCACCAAGGAAGTGGTGGCGTTGGCCCACCCGCTGGGCATCAGCGTCGAGGCGGAGATCGGCGTGCTGGGCGGCATCGAGGACGGCCACGGCGCGGGGTTAGCAGCCGGCAGCACGGAGCACCTGACCGACCCCGAGCAAGCCGAGGAGTTCTACAAGCAGACGGGCGTCGACGCCCTGGCGGTAGCCGTGGGCACCAGCCACGGGGCTTACAAGAGCGGGCGCCGCGACCCCGTGACGGGCCAGGTCCTCCCACCGGCCCTGGCCATGGAGCGCATCGAGGAGATACACCGTCGCCTGCCCAACTGCCACATGGTGATGCACGGCTCCAGCTCGGTGCCGCAGGAGCTGGTCGACATCATCAACCAGTACGGCGGCAAGATGCCTGGTACTTTCGGTATCCCGGTGGAGCAGATCCAGCGCGGCATCAAGCACGGCGTGCGCAAGATCAACGTGGACACGGATATCCGCCTGGCAATGACGGGCGCGGTCCGCAAGCTCTTCGCCGAGAAACCGGACAAGTTCGATATGCGCGACTGGATGACGCCAGCGCGGGCAGCGGCGGCGGAAGTGGTCAAGGCTCGCATGCAGCAGTTCGGCGCGGCCGGCCACGCCGGGGACTATGCTCCGATGACTTTAGATGACATGAAGAAGGTCTACGGCTTCGCGCGCTAGACTTCTCTCATCCACAGTACCGAACGGCGGCAGGGCGCGCGGTTCTGCAAGTAGCATCGTGCGCCCCGTCTAGATTCCCCTCCTCTCCCTCTTAGGGTTCAGGGACGGATAGTCTCGTTCGGTGCTTGGAGGGCTTGCCAGAGCCCGCCAATCTGGCGTTAGCCCTTCGCCGGCAGGGTACTGGAGCAGCACGAAGGGCCTGTCTCGCTGCCGACGGCGTGCCTGCGGCCGCGGTCCGTCGTGGGTCACACTGGCTTCTGGCTTGCCGGAAGCGACAATCGACAGTCCCAGCCCCAACACCGGTGATATCGGGAACGGTCAGCACCGATAGGCTATGGTGACAGCGGCGCAGCCTACCGACTCAGACAAAGAAGACCCTCGGGCACTAAGCCCGAGGGTTCGTGGTCGGGGCGAGTGGATTCGAACCACCGACCTCAGCGTCCCGAACGCTGCGCGCTAACCAAGCTGCGCTACGCCCCGATTGCCAACG
>JAMCYS010000118.1:8406-25860 GCA_023473795.1 Chloroflexota bacterium
GCTTCCTCCGCCGCGTTCAGCAGAGGCTCGTCGACACCCCTAGCCATCAGCAGCTGCACGTAGTCGGGCACCTGGAAGCGCTGCGCCAGCTGCGCCAGCGCCCGGGCCCCAACCCCGACGTCGCCGTCGTCGGGGTCGCCGAAGCCGACCAGGAGGATCCTCGCCGGTCCTAGATCGCCGTCGCTCATACTGTCCTCCCACCGCCGGCAGATTGCCAGCCTCTCCGACTTTCATCTTACCGCCGACAGGCCCTACCGGCAAGATTGGACACTTACATACGGAGAAGCGGTGGACAACTAAATTGTCCATCGCTTCTCTATGTCAATCTGAAAAGGAGACGCTTCCTACCCCAAACCCACTGGCTCCGATGCCGCACCCGCCGCAACCGGCTGCGCCACCTCTGCCAGCAGCCCATCGGCCGCCAGGGCGTGCTGCAGGGCCACGAGCGCCACCTCGACCTGGGAATCGTCGGGCTCGCGCGTCGTCAACTTCTGCAGCCACATGCCGGGAGCCAGCAGCACGGAGAGCAGAGGGTTGCTGGTGCGCAAGGCGGCGAACTTGATGAATTCGTAGGCGATGGCCGCCACCACGGGGATCAGCAATATGCGAGAGATAATCCGCTCCAGCATTGGCGGCTGCCCCAGCATGGAGAATGCGATGAAACTGACGACCACCACGACCAGAAGGAAGCTCGTGCCACAGCGGGGATGGGCGGTGGTGTACCTTTGGGCGTGAGCCACGTCTAGAGGGTCGCCGTGCTCGAAAGCGTTAATGGCTTTGTGCTCGGCGCCGTGAAACGCGAAGACCCGCCGGATGTCGGGTAGGGTGCCAATGGCGGCGATGTAACCCACAATCAGGGTCAAGCGGATGACCTTCTCAATGAGATTGCTAAGCAGAGCGGAGTCCAGATAGCGGTCGAAGAAAGCGCTCATCAGGAAGGCCGGGGCGACGAAGAAGACGCCGACGGCGACGAGGAGCGCCACCGCGACCGTGCCCCACATGGCCCCCTCGCTCAGCTCCGCCTTCTCGCCCTCGCCCTCCGCCGCCAGTTGCACGTTGGCAGAGTACATCAGCGTGCGCATGCCCAGCGCCAACGTGTCCCAGAGGACGATGGGCCCGCGCAGGAAGGGCAGTTTGAAGAAGGACTTGGTGTAGATGGCGCCCTGCAAGGGCTCCTGGAGCACGGTAATCTTGCCGGAGGGTTCACGCACGGCGACGGCGAAGTTCCGCTGCCCGCGCATCATCACGCCTTCGATAACCGCTTGTCCGCCGTAGCTAGGTTTGGCCAAGTGACCGCTCCCATTTAGAAAAAGAGGCAGAGCCCTGACGACTCTGCCTCACTGGACTCTCCGCCGAGTGGGCCCTGGTCGGTCGACCTACGAGCCCTCGCCGGCACTCGCCTGCTTGCCTTTGGACCTCTGAGCCCGGTTCAAGCGTCGCATGAAGCGGTCGACCTGGCCGGCGGTGTCCACGATGCGCTGCTCGCCCGTGTAAAACGGGTGGCACTGCGAGCAAATCTCAACCTTCAAGTTCTGCCGGGTGGAACCCGCCTTGAAGGTGCTGCCGCAGGAGCATACCACTGTGGCTTCCTGGAACTTCGGGTGAATACCCTTCTTCACTGACTACCCCTTGCTCTCCCGACTCGAGCTAGGCCTCGCCGTAGACGCTGGCCCGTTGCTTCTGCCGGGTCTCGTACTCGAATTTCACCCGCCCGTCGATGAGAGCGAAGAGCGTGTGGTCGCGACCCATGCCGACGTGGCGGCCGGGGTTGATCTCGGTGCCCCGCTGGCGCATGATGATCGTGCCAGCCTTGACGGCCTCGCCGTCGTAGCGCTTGACGCCGAGCATCTTGGGCTTGCTGTCGCGCCCGTTGCGCGAGCTGCCCATACCTTTCTTATGTGCCATTGTTCAAATACCTCCGCTACAGCCCGCGTCGTTTCGCCAGGCCCCTAGGGTGAGAGCTACTCGCCGGGAACGATTTCTTGCACAGAAAGCCGCGTGAACGGCTGGCGATGGCCGACGCGACGCCGGTAGCGGACCTTCGGCTTGTACTTGAAGGAGATGACCTTGTCGGCCTTGCCGTGGTCCACGACCGTGGTCAGGACCTTCGCGCCCGGCACGAGCGGCTGGCCGACCTTCACGCCATCCTCGCCGCCAAGCATGAGCACCCGCTCAAGCTCGACCTTCTGCCCCGGCTCCACAGGCATAATCTCCACGTCGACCACATCGCCGACTTGCAGGCGGTACTGCTTGCCACCTGCCTCTACGACCGCGTACACGATGGTGTCCCCCTTGTGAGGTGGTTCCGGGGTCCTCAGCCGTCGCCAACGGCGGCGGCGCTTGCTCGTCGGGCAATTTCCGGACGTAATTAAAGCGGCGCCGCCGAAGTGGCTTGCCGCCGGTTGAGATTATACCCAATGCCGTACCGGCTTGTCAAACGCACTGCCCAGGCATACGGATTCGCCGCCTACCCCGCAAGCGTGGAACTACGGTCGCTTGCGCCCTGGACAAACGCCCCCCAATATGGTACAAAAGGCGCCAACTTGGCCGGCGCCAGACCTGCCCGCGTCGACCGCTGGAGGTCTTGGATGGGCTACGAAAAGAAGCGGTCGGCCCCCCTCCGTCTGGCCGTCCCCGTGGTGCTAGCTTTGTTGCTGGCCTTAGCCGTTGCCGCTCCGGTCCTAGCCGAGACCTATACGATCAAAGCGGGCGATACGCTGTACGACATCGGCATGAAGTACAACGTAGAGCCGGAAGATATCGCTCGCGCCAACGGACTCGCGAAAGGCGCGCTTCTCCAAGTCGGCCAGCAAATCACTGTCCCCACAGGTGGGGCCACAACTTCAGGCGCTGGCAGCTACACCGTCCGGTCCGGCGATACCCTGGGCGGCATCGCCGACCACTTCGGCGTCGACGAGGACGACCTCGCAGCGGTCAACGGCATCACCAACCCGAATCGACTTCAGGTCGGACAGCAACTTAGCATTCCCGGCAATTCGACCGGGGGCTCCCGCCAAGTGGCGGAGGGCAGCGCCGACTATGTGGTTATCGCCGGCGACACCCTCTCAGGCATCGCCGATATGTTTGGCATCTCCTCCACCGCCATCGCCTCCGCCAACAGGCTCGACAACCCCAACTCCCTGCGCGAGGGCCAGCAGCTCAAGATTCCGGAGCGGGCCGAGATCAGCGGTCGTGGCGGTCGCCGCCTCTCCTTCGTCTGGCCGGCCTTCGGCAACGTGACCGGCTACTTCCACGAGCCCGGCAACCTCTGGACCAAGGGCTATCACGAGGGGTTGGACATCGGCGCCGGCTACGGCAGCGTCATTCGCAGCGCGGAAGCCGGCATCGTGGTGGAAGCGGACACCGGCTGGAATAGCGGTTATGGCACTTATGTAAAGATCGATCACGGCGACGGGTCGATAACGCTCTACGGCCACATGTCCCGGCTGGCGGTGAAGCCTTGGCAGGAAGTGCAGCGCGGGCAGCTGATCGGCTACGTCGGCAGCACCGGGGCCTCAACCGGACCTCACCTCCACTTCGAGGTGCGTATTGGCGGCGAGAAAGTGGACCCGTTGCTGTACCTTCCCTAGTAATAACAACTGCCTCAGTATAGGTCCCATTCTTCCTTCCGCAGGATGGTAGCCGCCGGCGTCTCCCACCAGGGACCGAGGTCCCTGTGGGACCTAGGTCAGCCGGCGGCGCCACGCAGTCCAGAGCGAAGCGTCGGACCATGCCCAGAGCGAAGCGTAGGGGAGACGGCCGCCGCTACCAGATCACACCACGACAAACGGGACAATCGCAACCGCGACCAGTATTAGCACACGCGCCGTCTGCCCAATAAGAAACGCGCGGCAGTGCCGCGCGTTTGCCTTGAGAGCGGGCGAGGGGATTCGAACCCCCGACGTCAACTTTGGGAAAGTTGCATGGTGCCACTCCATCACGCCCGCACCAACACTGCGATTATATGACCCGCGCGCGACCAAAGTCAAGGTCTGGTTGGCGATGCGGCGGGCCACTCAACATACTGGCAGAGCGGTCAATAACACCTGAGCTTGACAGCCATCGCTCCAGGGTTTACCATTAGCCCGGCTAAACAATGGATTGAAGAATTTGTTCAATGGCTGGAACGGGAGACCAACTGTGAGTGAGATGACCATCGTTGGCACGGCGGAGAAAGCGACTGATCTCTTCGTCTCGGTCCTGGCAAAGGCGCTGACCGAGCGTCTACTCACCGAAACGTTCGAGGGCAGGGTCACTGCAGCACAGGTCCAGGGTTTGCGCTACCTGGCGCACAACGAAGAGCGGCTGATGAGCGACCTGGCGGACGGACTTGGCATCAGCTATCCCGCGGCGACGAAGACCGTGGAGCGCCTGGTCAAGAAGGGCCTGGTCGTCCGCGAGAGTGACCCGGCCGACCGCCGGGTAGTGAGGGTACGGCTCACCGAACCTGGTGCACAGCTGATCCGGGACATCGACGGCGCGCGCAGCCAGATGCTGACGACTGTTCTGGCGAGCCTGGAGCCCGGCGACCGCGACTCACTGATGCGGGGCATGAGCGCCTTTATCGCCGCGGCCCTGAAGCAGGTAGAGGATGGCGACCTGCTTACCGGCATCTGCCTGCACTGCGGAGACACCCATCAGCCGGGCTGCCCGGTCGCGGCTGCCTTGCAGAGGTCGCAGCGGGTGTAGTTTGCCCCCCAGGGGCTGGCGCGCTCGGATCGACCTAAGTTAGAATACGTTCGGCGGTAGCCGCCGGGACCCTTCGGTCCCGGCGGCGCTATTGTACGCCGGCGGGGTGAAAGTTGTTCATCGAACTACGCCTGTACGCGACGTTGCGCCGGTACCTGCCCGACCGCAAGGCAGGGGAGTGGCACCGACTATCCCTGGGCGAGCGAGCCACGGTCGACGAAGCTTTGGCTGCCCTGGGGGTGCCGACGAGGCAGGAGTTGCAGGTGTTCGTCAACGATCAAGCGGTCGAATTGGACCACGAACTGCGGGAGGGCGACCGAGTCGGCGTCTTTCCGCAGGTCGGCGGGGGAGGGCCGGATGCAGACAGATAGCGCCATTCTGGCGATGGACATCGGCGCCGGCACGCAGGACATTCTGCTCTACGAGCCCGGCCGGCCGATGGAGAACTGCGTTCAGCTCATCCTACCTTCGCCGACGGTGGTCGCGGCTAGGCGCGTAATGCGCGCCACGCACGCGGGGCAACGTATCTTCCTCACCGGCAATCTGATGGGGGGCGGACCGCTCGTCTGGGCCGTCCGCGCCCACTTGAACGCGGGCCTGGCCGCGTTCGCCACTCCCCTCGCGGCGTTGACTCTACACGACGACCCCGAGCAGATCACGCAACTGGGCCTGCGCATCGTGGCAGAGCCCCCGGACGACGTGGAGCCGGTATCCTTGCGCGACGTCGACCTGCCAACCCTCAGCGTGGCCCTGGCGCCGTACGGAGTCGAGCTGCCGCGCACCGTTGCCGTGGCCGTACAAGACCACGGTTTCTCACCCCGCAGCAGCAACCGGGCCTTTCGCTTCGCTCACTGGCGTCGCTTCGTCGAGGGGGGCGGCGACATTCACGACTTGCTGTATCGCGAGCCACCTTCCTACTTGACGCGAATGCAGGCGGTGCGGCGTGACGCCCCCGGAGCCTACGTGATGGACACCGGCGCCGCCGCCATCTGGGGAGCCCTGGGCGATGAAGAGGTAGCGCGGCATCGCGACGAGGGCCTGGTCATCGTCAACGTCGGCAACGCGCACGCTATCGCCGTCCTGCTGCAAGGCAGCCGGGTTCGCGGGCTTTTTGAACAGCACACGGGTTCGCTGACCGGGGAGCAGCTGGGTGCCCTGGTGGAGCGATTGCGAGCGGGTCAGGTGACCAACGAAGAGGTCTTTGCCGCCGGCGGGCACGGGGCCTACGTTGCTCCTGGCTTCGACGCGAGCAACGGCTACAGGTTCGTGGCGGTGACTGGGCCCAACCGCGGCCTGGCAGCGGGGCTAGGCTACTATCTGGCGGCGCCCTACGGCGACATGATGCTAGCCGGCTGCTTCGGCCTGGTGGCGGCGGTGCGGAGCTTCGTAGAGCAGAGCGAGGACCGAGAATAAGAAGGCCAGGTGGGGTGGGCGTTGCGGGGTTCGAACCTGCGAACCTCACGGATGGACAAGAAAGAGGCGGCAGTCGGTCGAGCCGGTTGAACCGCCCCCACTGGGAAATGCCCTGGTGTGTGCTGGCCCTACTTCGCGTGGGTCACCGTACTACCACCACCATGGTCTTCTGACGCGTTGCAGATGGGTTGGCCGGCATCGAGGTTGGTACCAACTTCTGGCACCCCGTGAAGGAGTCCTCCTTCTGACTAGGCTGGATGCCACAGCAGGGGGAGTGTGGATTCTGCAGGGTGAACCCATTCTCTCGCAAGTACGAGCAGCCGAGTGGAGAAGAGACGGGGAATGCCTACACTATCTAAATCAGTGCAGGGCGGTTATGAGGTAGGATGAGGACGAACTCCCAGCAGGTAGCGGAGGCTCCACGGCCGGCTTCGACCAGCGGCTGATGCACTATAACGCCGATCTTCGACCCAATTGCCTCTCTCTGTTGACTCAATCGCTCGGTTGGCTTACTATGCCGCTGTGATTGCTTGCTAGATTGGAAGGGATAACGTGACCGGGCCGATCTGGGATTGGAGCTACCATAACGGCGCTGGAATAAGCCCACTTCGATTCCTTTGACCCTTGACTTTCGAGGGGGAGCGGGTGAGGACACTTCAGGTTGACGGGCGCTCGGGCGTGAACAGGCGCCAGACCCTAGAGCGAATCCTGGCAGCACTAGTTCTGTTGGGCGCTTTGGCAACAGTCCCGTTGACGATTCTGGAAGAACAAGGCGCAACCGACCCGGCGATTGGCCTAGGGAATTGGGCGATCTGGTCACTGTTCGTGGTGGAGTTCGTTGCTCTGCTTGTCCTCAGGCAGGACCGATGGTCGTACGTTCGGCGCAACTGGCTGAATCTGGCGGTCATAGTGCTATCGTTCCCCGAAATGCCTGCCCTTCTGGCCCTCGCACGGCTCTCCAGGTTGAGCCGCCTCTTCCGACTGCTTCGCCTGTTATCTGTTACTTCGAACGGGGTCCGTTCCCTGGGCAGAGCCATCGCTCGTGAAGGGGTGCTCTACCTCGCCGCAGTAACTGCCTTCGTAATCGTCGCTGGAGCAGGCATTGTCTCTGTCATCGAACCGGAGACCTTCCGCGGCGGTTTCTGGGATGGCCTCTGGTGGGGCTTCGTCACCGCAACGACGGTGGGCTATGGTGACCTGACACCGACCACGGTGTGGGGGAGAGTCGTCGCAATCATCCTTATGATATCTGGCGTGGGTCTCTTCTCTATGCTATCAGCGTCTGCTGCCGCCTTCCTCGTGCGTCAAGATGCGGGAAGGAAAGCCGACGGAGCCCACCACGAAGAGAGCAACGAATTGCTAGCGTTACAGGGCTTGTCTGGAAGGTTGGAGCTGCTGGAACGCTCGGTCCGTGATCTGTCTATCGCAGTGACAGCAGCACTCGAAGCAAGAGACGCCACGGGTGAACAGGTTCAACCGGTCGAACCACTGCACACCGATGGCACGATTTCGCTGACAGGGGCAGGGCTGTTCGATGAGGGTGGCACTCGCTCATCAGCCGACCAGCATTGCCCTTGACAGTGCCACAGCCATGTTATGGTTGAGCCAATACGTAAGATACCTCAGTGCTAAGGAACAAGATAGAGACAAGGTGGCGGCGTCGTTTGTGCCCACCCGTAGGAAACAGCGGCGAGCGCCGTCATCGACAAAGAGGCAGCCGCCAAGCCTGCAGCAGCGCCGCGAAGTGGTTATCTGCGCGACTTACGTGGGCGGCGGTGGCTGTCACGTCGGGAGGCACAGTATGGTAAGCTTGAGCCTACAGTTACTTTACTTGGCCGACTGCGAAGAGGCGATAGAGCGCTCGTACTTCGAGTGGGGTCAGGTTGCGGACAACGAGATCCCGCGCGTGGAGTGGGCGAAGGCCACGCCAGCGGAACGAGACCTGCTTGCGCGTCGGGGTTACGCCCTCTTTGACGGCCTGCCGGTTCTCGGGGGAAACGATGTCGGTGCGCCCGAGGTCTACTTCAGCGTGGGGATCAGTTCGCGCATCATCTTGAATGATGTCATCCGCATTCTGGCGCACGCCGACGAGGCGCGACGATACTTAGCGGCCATCCCCGAAGACCTCGACCTCGCGCAGGCCACCGACGAGCAAGTCGAGGCGGCTGGACGACTGGTTGACGTGTTCACTGCGGAGCTCCACATTGGCCCAGCCAAGGCGACCAAAGTCCTACACAAGAAGCGCCCGGCGTTTATCCCAATGCTGGACTCGGTGGTTGGCGACTTCCTCTGGAAGAACTTCCCGTACGTGCTGACGCAATCGGCCGCGACTGGCATAGTTCTATCCGTATTTCAGCTGCTACTCATAGCCGAGGCCAGCACGCTTGCCACAGTGGGCGCCAACCTGCGAGCGCGAGGGATGCGGCTTACGCCGGTGCGTCTGCTGGACTTCCTCATCTGGTGCGGCTGGAAGGATAACGGCTTCGGGCGGCCGATGAACGATCTGTGGGGGACGGCGAGCCTAGGCGAGGGGCGCCGAGTCGCTCGCGAGCGGTGGGAGGCTCGAACGTCAGGTGCAACAGGGGGCACGGCCGTGATTGCCTAGCGACTGAGGACGAGCGTGCTTCCGGCCGGCTTGCCACCAGCACATTCCAGCTTGGGCTGGCGAGCCGTACCTAATGAGCATCCCACGATGGATTTCGCCAATTCTCCGCCAATTCTTCCCACGAGCGGTCAAGGACAATGAAAAACCCCCGACTTCACGGGGGTGTGGGGTGGGCGTTGCAGGGTTCGAACCTGCGAACCTCACGGATGTAAGCCGTGCGCTCTGACCAGCTGAGCTAAACGCCCGCGGATGAACAAGGGCTAGTATAGCGCAGGTCTCGCGACAGCGTCAAACGCCTCGCGGACCGCGCCCAAGGGGAGCTGAAGGTATGGGAGCGGTGGAGAGGGTTCAGGAGCGGCTGGCCGCCTCGGGCCTGGGGCTGGCGATCGTGCATCTCGACAAGGACACCCGCACGGCCGAGCTGGCCGCCCAGACGCTGGGCACCGAGGTCGGCGCCATCGTCAAGTCGCTGGTCTTTGTGGCCGACGGCGAAACGGTGCTGGCGCTAGTCTCCGGCGACCAGCGCGCCGCCCCCGGACTGATCGCCAAGCTCCTGGGCGCCAGCGAGGTAGAAATCGCTCGCGCCACCGCGGTCAAGGAACGCACCGGCTTCGCGATCGGCGGCGTGCCGCCGGTGGTGACCGACGGCGAGGGCCGACAAGTGCGCACGCTCATGGATCGCTCCCTGCTGCGCTATCCCACCGTGTACGCTGCCGCGGGCTCACCGTTCGCCATCTTCCCCGTCTCGCCAGCAGACCTGGAGCGACTGACCGGCGCCACGATCGCCAACGTGGTCGAGGAGTAGGGAGGCCATCTTGCCCAGCCATATGTCCAGCATCGGTTTCCCCGTGGAAACGGAAGACGACTTCTTGCGCTTCCAGACTCTGGCCGCGGACAACGGCCGGCCGCTGGCCGCCAGCGCCGGCACTTACGTGCGCTGGCGCACCGGCGAGGGCGCCGAGCTCTGGGTACAGGTGACGCCGGACAACAACATCGTCGGTCTGAACCCCCATTTCGACGGCGAGTCGACGCTGACCGTCCACGTCGCCAGTCGCATCCGCTATCCCAACGAGGACGGCCTGGACGGGGCCTTCTACGGTTGGCTGGTGGAGACAGCCGGGGATGATCTAGATGCGGACCGCGAGGTGGTTTTCGACGCCCCCGACTTCGCTCTCCAGGAGAGCCTGGATTTGCCCGCGACCTTACGGGTCCAGCTGGCAGCCTTCGCCGAGGAGCTGCACGTATTTGCCGACGAGGCAACTTTCGCCGCCGCTCAACCACCCGGTCTGGAGCTAGCGCCGGAGTCGTTGATCCCCGTGCCGTCTAGTGACGGAGAGGATTCAACGGCAGGGCCGCCCGAGCCGCGCGCCTTCCTGGCCGGCCGAGTGCTGCAAACCGAACTGCGGATTAACCCTGCCACGGATGAGCCGTTTCGCTGGGCTAGACTGCGCACGCAGGGGGGCGAGGTGGACTTGGTAGCTGACCCGGCCGTCGTGCCCGGCGAACTCAACGCCGGGGCAATCGTCGTCGGCACCTGCTGGCTGTCTGGGCGAATAGAGGCACCGGCCTAGGCAACTGGTGTCGCCCAGCCAACGGGGAGTGCGGCGGCAAGCCTCGCTTTGGAGTGCGGCGGCCTGCCGCCGCTTTCCAGAGCGTAGGCAAGCCCCCCTGTCGGGGGACAATTGCGGGTATTTAGAGAACTGGCGCGCTGACTCGCGCGGGAAGGGGGTGAGCCAATGGCAGAGGCGAACAGCATCAGTCTGAGCAACGAGGAAGTGCTCGAACTGCAGCGCATATTGCTGGATGGTGACGCCGAGGCGGCCTTGCAGTTCTTGCGGGAGGCGATCTGGCACAAGGTCAAGGCAAGCAACCACAAGCTGATCAACCCCAAGCAAGGCACGGGCTCGATGGGCTAGGAGCCATCTCCGTCGGGCCGCCAGTCCGTGTGGAAGGAACCGTCCCGATCTAGGCGCCGGTACGAGTGGGCGCCGAAGTAGTCGCGCTGCGCCTGGATCAGACGCCATGGTCACCCGAAGGGAGACGAGGTGCTGAAGGTAGCGGGGAGAGTCATCCATGCCAATACGCGAGCGGCCGACGTGCCGGCGCGTTTCGGCGGCGAGGAGTTCACGGTCCTCTTGCCCGAGACCGCACGGCAAGAAGCCGCCCGCGTGGCTGACCGGCTACGGCAGAGCTTGGCCGAGGCCGGTTTTGCCGCACCGGATGGGATGCCCTTCTCGGTCACTGTGAGCGTGGGCGTGACCGCCTTCCCTCAGGACGCCAAGACACCCGAAGGGCTGCTGGCGCGAGCGGATGCCGCTTTGTATCGGGCCAAGGCCGAAGGCAGGAACCGCGTTTGTCTGGCCAGCCCTGAGGATAGGCTGGCCGCCCACGCCCTGGACAAACTGGCGAGCGCCTAGACTCACCCCTCAGTGGGCTAGCCGGTATACCCAGCCAGAGCCGTTGCCGTAGGCAAGCCTGAAGTCCGGCGAATTGGCAAAGGTCTCGCGTCGCAGCGGACCGCCCAGCTGACCGATGAACACGTACTCCAACCCCTCGGCCAGCATAAGTTCCCGTGCCTGGGCGGCGGACGGCTCCGTCTCCACCTGCTGCGCGAACTCGTTGACTTTCGCCACATCGGACGGCATCCCTTGGGCATAGACCAACGGCGGTTGTGACGTGCGCCGGTGTGCCAGAGGCAGCAGCCAGTAACCAGCGTCGCTACCCGAGTGAATGCCGGCTTGCCACGGGCGCGAATTGACCAGGAAGGCTGCCGTTGGCTCCGTGTTTTGCTCTACCCAGCGCACGGCGTCCAGGTCGGCGGCAGTCGCCAGCAGGCAGCTAGGATTGACTATGCCGGTAAGGGCTTGGGCGCCGAGGACGCCCGCCGCCAGCAGGGACAGCCCCGCTCCCCCGCGCGCCCAAGCGGGCCAGGCGGCTACCCGCAGTCCCCGCCCCAGCTCAGCCACCAGTAGCGCGTCGAGCAGAGCCACGGGCAGAAAGGCGGCGATGGCCAGGGACTCGTTGCTGAGGGCAGTATTGTGGACCGGGCCCGGCCAACCCGGATTGGCAACCGCCAGGCAAAGCACGACCCAGAGCACCACCAGGACCGCCTCCCGGCGTCGCCGAACCAGGCCCAAGCCAAGGCCGCCGGCTGCCGCCAATAGCAGGTAGCGGTCGTTTAGATCGACCAGTAGCCCAAAGGGGAAAGTGGCTGGCGAACCTGCCGACGTGCCCAGCGCCGAGGCAACCTGGTCCTGCGCCAACCGGCCCAGCCACGGGGCCAGCAAGGCGCCTGCCGCCAGCGCCAGCAGCAATACCGACAGGACCAGACGCGGCACGGCCTTGCCGCTCTTGCCGGCCAGGGCCAAGAGCAGCCAGTCCGCCAGCACCCAGCAGGCGAGCATCAGAGCCACCCGCGGGTGCGTCTGCACCTGCCCCGCCACCGCCAACAGAGCGAGCAGTGCCAGCCGCCAGCCACCCTGGCGAATCGCCGTCGCACTACGCAGATACCAGCCTATTATCAGAGCCGCGGCGGGCAGAACCTCCAAACCGGCCAGCTGCGGGTAGCGCCCCCAGGTGACATAGTAGGCCGGCATCAGTGCCACCAGTCCGGCGGCAACCGCTGCCGCCAGGCCTGCCCGCCGGTCATGGCAAACCTGGCTGGCCAGCAGGTAAACCGGGAACACGATCAGGGCATCCAGCACCTGGCCTACCACCAGCACGCCTTGGGCAACATCGAGCCCTGTCAGCCAGTTGAGATAGGCTACCAGCGAGTGAAAGCCAAAGTGGTAGGTGAAGGGCAGAGTCGGCATGAGGCTACCGTAGTCGGTGGGCAGGCGACCGCTTTCGGCGATCAGTTGCGCGATGAGGGTGTGATGTACCGAGTCCACCCACATCGGCAGGGCCAGGTCTCTGGCGTCGATGAAACGCACGGCCAGCGCTAAGCCTGCCACGAGGAAAGCGCCGGCTGCCGGGCTGAGAAGACCGCCGACGGTGAGTTCTCGCCTTCTCCCGGACCGATGACGCAGGCGCAGCCCCAGCAACAGCAGACAGCTACAGAGGTAGGCAACCAGAGATGGCGGCCCCAGTTGCAGGTGAAGCAGACTGGCTACATAGAGGAGGAGCGGCGTTGCCGCCAGGCCCAGACCCAACCACATGCCGACCGCCTCGGCGGCGTCGAGCGAGACGGCCGGCAACAGCCAGACCTGCAGCACGGCGCCGGGGAGCAGGAGAAGGGCCAGCAGTGCAAGCAACAGCCAGCCTCGCGTGGCGACCGTGGACGCCAGATCCGAGACCAGCCAGGGTAGGTCGTAGTCGTAGAAGGCCCGGAAAGCCAGGTCTCCCGTCACCGGCCGCCCATCCAACGTGCGCTCCCCGCCGACGTAGGCGTCGTCGCGCGCCGACCAGAGCGTGGCCCTGGCGGGCGCCCGGCTGGTAGTGGTGACTACCAGTCGATAGGTGCGGCCGGCAGATTCGGGCTCCGGTGGAAAATCCAGACGGTAACGCTCGTTGTGTACCAACGTGGCTAGGGGCAAGGCGGTGGTGGCTACTGCGCGCCCCGTCACGGCGTCTTCCAGACGGAGCCGCAGGTCGCCGGCGTCATCGCCGCCGGCTTGCGGATAAACGGCGGCGACCACCTCGACGGCCGCCAGTCGCGCCCGGCTGGGCCGGAACGTCTGGGCAATCTCCTGACCGCCGGCCAGCTGTTCCGCAGGCACGCTAGCCCGTCCCTGCTTGCTGCACGGCGGGGTCGGCCAATGGGCCGCAGCCGGCACTCAGCGAAACCGCGAGGAACAGGCAGACCAACAGCGGCTTTCGAGACACTATGCCGCGCCGCAAGGGCGAGACTACTTCGTCGGGTAGCCGGTTGCCCCAGGCGTGGGCAACGGCGTGGCCACGACGGGGGGCGGATACCCGCCCGGGCTGGGAACAGGGGTCAGCAGCACGGGCGCCCCCGGCGTGACGATCACAACCGGCACCGTCTCGATGGGCGTCGGCTGCCCCGGGCCGCCGGGAGTGGGCAAGCCCGCGATGGTGCCGACTGGAGTCAGTGGAGGCAGCGGCGCCACCCGGGTGCCAACTACGGGCGCCACGGGTGCGCCCGGTGCCCCTGGGGCCGGTGTGCCCGGCCGAGCGGTGGGGAAGGAAAGCGTGGGCGCCGGTGTGGGTGTGAAGGGCAAGGCGCTCGCCCGCGGCGACGGCTGGGGAGTCGTCCGCGGCGCGGTCACTACCGCCGTGGCCGTGGGCGTAGGATTGGGCGGCGTCTGGCAGCCGGAGACCAGTGCAACGAGCAGAACGGCCACGGCCAAACGACGTCCAGCCAGGACCGCAGGCCGGTCGGCGTCCCTAGAATGGCCCAACTTACGGTTCGGCACGGTGGCACCTCCTGCTCCGCTCGCGGGCACCCGCACCCCAATGGGTCACCCGTGCCGCGGAACAGCCCCATGGTACTGCAGCGGCCCCGCGAAAGCAACACCAATCTACCGCTCATCCGTCTACCCGGCCACGCGGTCGAGAGTCGGCCTCCGTCGCCGTGACAGTCGATTGGGGGGTATAATGGGCTCCGGTCGCCAAACCCGCCATTCTGGCGGTCGAACTGGAGGAGTAACCAATGGGAGACGCTTTCAAGAAGGTCACAATAGCCGTGGTGCAGGCCTCGCCGGTTGTCCTCGACCGGGAGGCCACAATTGCCAAAGCCTGCCGGCTGGTGGCGGAGGCAGCCAGTCGCGGCGCCAAGCTAGTGCTGTTCCCCGAAGCCTACGTGCCCGCCTACCTCTGGGGATTGCGCCTCGGCGTCGCTCTCGGCAGTCGCAGCAGCGGCGGCCGCCAGGCTTTCGCCCGCTACTGGGCCAACGCCGTCGAAGTGCCAAGCGCCGCCACGGAGGCGCTGGGAGAGGCAGCGCGGGCCGCGGGCGTCTACCTGGCCATCGGCGTCATCGAACGCGACTCCACCTACAGCCACGGCACCCTGTACTGCACACTGCTCTACTTCGACCCCACCGGTAGACTGGTGGCCAAACACCGCAAGCTGAAGCCCACCGCGGCCGAACGCTACATCTGGGGCGAAGGCGACGGCAGCACTCTGCCCGTGCTGAACACCGATCTGGGCCGCGTGGGTGGCTTGATCTGCTGGGAGAACTACATGCCGCTGGCGCGCATGGCAATGTACGCGCAAGGGGTCGAGCTGTACCTGGCGCCGACGGCGGACTCTCGGGACTCCTGGCAGGCGACGATAAGGCACATCGCCTGCGAGGGACGCTGCTTCGTCCTCGCTTGCTGCCAGTACGCTAGTAAGGACATGTACCCGGCCGACCTAGAGGTCCAAGACGAGCTGGCCGAGGCGCCGCAGGTGCTATCGCGCGGGGGCAGCGCCATAGTCGATCCCTACGGCGACTACCTGGCGGGACCGCTCTTCGGCGAGGAAGGGCTGCTGGTGGCCGAATTAGACACCGGCCAAATCGTCCAGGCCCGGATGGACTTCGACGTGGTGGGCCACTACGCTCGACCGGACGTGCTGCAATTGCGCGTCAACCGGGAGCCTCAGGCATCGGTGTCGTTCACCTTCACAGCGCCACGCTCGGCGCCGTCAGATCTGGCCGGAGAAACCGAGCAAATGCCGCAGCCTGTCCAGCGGAACCCCCAGCCAGCGCAGTAGATCGACGGCGCCGCCATTCTGGCGCAGCAGGCCCAGAAGCAGATGCAGCGTATCCACCCGGCTTTCGCCGAGGCGCCGAGCCTCGTCCGCCGCCAGAAGCAGCGCCTTGCCGGCAGCGGCCGACAGATCCAAATGGGCGGGCGGATGGGCGGCGACGATGGGGTTGAGGAACTCCTCCGCCGCTCTGGCCAAGCGCAGATCCACGCCCAGCTGGATTAGGGCGCGGGCAGCCTGACCGCTGCCCTCGCGGAGCAAGCCAATGAGCAGATGGTCGTTGCCGACCTCCTCCCGTCGCAGCCGCTCTGCCTCTTGGCGAGCCAGCTCAAGCGAGCGCTGCAGTTGCGGCGTCAGCTCGCCGGGCAAACCAGGGCGCTCCGGCTCGCCGTAGCCGGGGCGTACGTGGTGATGCGGCGATTCCTCGGCGGGAGACCAGTACTCGCGGTCGGGATAGGGCCCGACCGTGCCCACTACCCCTACCACCTGCGGCTCCAGCGCATCCCAGCCGGCGTTCTCGCTAAGCCTGCAGCGCAGCTCGGCCCCGTAGGCGCCCGCATCGTCGCTCACGCGCACCCAGAGGGCAATCTCATCGCCCAGCCCCGGCAAGGCGCGTGGCGGCAGGCAGAAGCCGCCCTCGAACGCGAAGCCACCCTGTGACAGAGGCACCAATCGCCCACAAGGGGAGTAGGTGTCGGTCGCGCTTTCGGGCTCAGGCGGCGAGTAGTCCACCTCGCCCAACCCGGCGCCGAAGGTGACCGCCCGCGCTGGCCCCGCTGCCTTCGCCGGAAGCACCACCGCGCGCCAGCCCCAGCCAGGCACCGCGCTGTAGTAGTCGAACGCCTCGCCCAGGTTGGACGGCGACAGGTCTGGGTCCTCATAGAGCCCCAGCCGAAAGAGGTAAGGTCCCGATTGGGTTGCCTCCACTAACCTGCCCTCCCGACGACAGATGCGCTTGCCAACTACCAAGACTGCAGATAGCTTAGCAGAAAACCGCGATGCTGCCAACCACAGCCCGGTCGCGAGGGTGCGGCACACGGTTGTGGTGTTTGGTGGGCGTGCTGGCGGCTGCTTCTAGGTCAAAATGGGAAGGGGTGGTACCCTCCAAGCGGCCGGGGGCGGAGTAATGCCCTTGCGACCAAGGAGGGTACCTTGGACAGACCAAGACTGTCCGCCGCTATTATAGACGAAATGGCCCAACTGTTCGCCGACGCCTTGCGGGCCAAAGCGGCGGTGTTACTGACAAGTGATCTGGACGGGGTCGAGCGGCACCTGCAAGACCTCTCGCGCCCCATCCTCGGCCGTGTCGCCGAGGAGGTCGTCGCCGCTATTGCCGCCGCCACCACCGACGAGCGTCCGCGCTGCCCCCACTGCCAGCGCGCGATGCGCCTGGTCGATTACGAACGCTGTCGGGATGACCATTGTAGGTATATCGGCTGTTTCGTATTATCGTCCGTCAAGTGGCCATCGACCTCTACAAAGACGCCACGGAGGAACCCGGTGCAACCGCGTATTTGCTCGGTTCCCTCATTGGTGACCCTTATGCAGGCCGTCCTATCCGACCTCCCTTGCATAACGACCCCTCTTACAGACAAGCGCGGCTTGAGTCAAACCTCGGCCTTCTCGGCGCGGTCTCTCTGTCTCTTCCAGAGGAAATATGGTGCTATCCAGAAGGTGGCAAAGAGAATGATGGCAACCGGGGCGGCATACAGCCGGGCTAACTTCCCAATATTCGTTTAGATGTGATAACATATAGCTGAGATTGAATCTGAAATCAGGGGCGTTCAGTGGATAATCCGACGCCCTTCTTATAACTCAAAGTCTCACCACTGAGATCAGTTGACTAGAAGGTAAACGTACCGATGCCGGTCAGGCACCTATCACCGAGTTATTTAAGGGGGCATATAGCAACGCAAGCAAGTGAACTTATTGACGATCTGGTCGCAAACCTTACTGATTGGCGGGGCACCACGTTTGCCAACATCAGAAGGATTATCCATGAAGCTGATCCAGAAATAGTCGAGGAATGGAAATGGATGGGCACTCCCGTTTGGTCCCACGATGGAATAGTCTGTGTTGCCAATGCCTTCAAAGACAA